>NZ_JBWKQR010000001.1:331827-579273 GCF_059418905.1 Collimonas sp. GW821-FHT07E08
GCGGAGCGGGGTCTCTTCTCCCTTCCCCCCGCGGACGGGTTTCGCTTCGCTGCTGCCTGCAGCGATCAAGGGTAGTCTTCATTGCGTCTAAATCACTGCACCAGGCGTGCAGGAGAGGATAGCTATGGCCATGGCTGTTGCGCTCGTCTTGATGGTTGTCGCCTCGCTGCTGTTTCATTTTCTCAGCCCGTGGTGGGCAACGCCGCTGGCGTCTAACTGGCGCCAGATGGACGATACGCTCACCATCACGCTGGTCGTCACTGCCGTTTTCTTCGTTGCCATCAATCTGTTCATCGTCTACACGCTGCTGCGCTTTCGCCATCGCGAGGGACGGCGCGCTGCCTATCAGCCCGACAACAAGAAACTCGAACACTGGCTGATCGTCGCCACCAGCATCGCCATCATGGGCTTGCTGGCGCCTGGCTTGTTTGTCTACGCCGCCTATGTCACGGTGCCCGCGAATGCGGTGGATGTGGAAGTGGTCGGCCAGCAGTGGCAATGGCGCTTTCGTTATCCGGGAGCCGGCGGCAAGCTGGGGCGTTCCAGCGTCGACCTGATCAGCGCCGCCAATCCGTTCGGCATCGATCCGCGCGATCCTGCCGGCCAGGACAACATCCTGGTCAACAACAACGAGCTCCACCTGCAGATCAACCAGCCGGTCAGGATGCTGCTGCGTTCGCAGGATGTGCTGCACGATTTTTACGTGCCGCCGTTCCGCGCTCGCATGAACATGGTGCCAGGCATGGTGACCTCGTTCTGGTTCACGCCGAACAAGCTCGGCCGCTATGAGGTCTTGTGCGCGCAGCTGTGCGGCGTCGGCCATTCGGGCATGCGCGGTTATGTGGTGGTGGAGGACGCTGCCGGTTTTCAAAAATGGCTGAAGGCGCAGCCGACGTTTGCCCAGACCATGGCGCCGCCGGCGCCGGTGGCAGCCGCGGCTGCTGCGCCGGCAGCCGGAGCCGCAACTGGCGAAGCCCTGGTGGCGCAGGGCAAGGCGCTGGCGGAATCCAAGGCTTGCATCGCCTGCCATACGGTGGACGGCAGTCCGCGCGTCGGCCCGACCTGGAAAGGATTGTTCGGCAAGACCGAAACCATGGAAAACGGCTCCACCGCAACAGTGGATGAAACCTACCTCAAGGATTTCATCCGCAATCCGCAGGCGCGCGTGGTCAAGGGCTTTGCGCCGATGATGCCGAAGATAGAGATGAGCGACGCCGAACTGGCGGCGCTGGTGGCTTACATCAAGTCCTACGGCACGCCGGCGGCGACCCAGCAGGCGCAGCAGCAATCCGCACCATCCCGCTAACCGAGGAACGCCATGGCATACACCGAGCACAACGCAGAGCATGCACAGCATGATCATGGGCCCCAAGGCTTCTTCCGGAAATACGTCTGGAGCCAGGACCACAAGGTGATTGCGGTCCAGTACGCCAGCGTCGCCATCCTGGCCGGCCTGGTGGGGGTCGGGCTGTCCAACCTGATGCGCCTGCAGCTGGGTTTCCCCGGCAAGTTTGCTTTCATCGATGCGCCGCACTATTACCAGTTCATGACCATGCACGGCATGATCATGGTGATCTACCTGCTCACCGCGCTGTTCCTCGGCGGTTTCGGCAACTACCTGATTCCATTGATGGTGGGTGCGCGCGACATGGTTTTTCCTTACCTGAACATGCTCAGTTTCTGGGTTTACCTGCTCTCCGTGATCGTGCTGATGGCGAGTTTCTTCGTGCCGGGCGGGCCGACCGGCGCCGGCTGGACCCTGTACCCGCCGCAGGCGATCCTGCCGGGCACGCCGGGTTACGAGTGGGGCATCATCCTGATGCTGGTGTCGCTGCTGATTTTCATCGTCGCCGCCACCATGGGCGGCCTGAACTACGTCACTACCGTGCTGCAGGCGCGTACCCGCGGCATGACGCTGTTGCGCATGCCGCTCACGGTGTGGGGGATTTTTGTCGCCACCATCCTGGCGCTGCTGGCTTTCCCTGCGCTGTTCGTGAGCGGCATCATGATGCTGCTGGACCGCACGCTGGGCACCAGCTTCTTCATGCCGGCGCTGGTGTCGATGGGGCAGGTCAGCGGCTACAAGGGCGGCAGCCCTTTGCTGTTCCAGCACCTGTTCTGGTTTTTCGGCCATCCCGAGGTATATATCGTTGCCTTGCCGGCGTTCGGCATCGTGTCGGACCTGATCAGCGTACACGCGCGCAAAAGCATCTTCGGCTACCGCACCATGGTGTGGGCGATCCTGGCGATCGGGGTGCTGAGCGTGGTGGTGTGGGCGCACCATATGTTCGTCAGCGGCATGAATCCGTATTTCGGATTCTTCTTCGCCACCACCACGCTGATCATTGCGGTGCCTACCGCCATCAAGGTCTATAACTGGGTGCTGACCTTGTGGAACGGCGATATCCACCTGTCGGTGCCGATGCTGTTTGCGCTGGCTTTCATCAGCACTTTCCTGATCGGCGGCCTGACCGGACTGTTCCTGGGCAACGTCAGCGTCGATATTCCTTTGTCCAATACCTATTTCGTGGTGGCGCATTTCCATATGGTGATGGGCGTGGCGCCCTTGCTGGTGGTGTTTGGCGGGATATATCACTGGTACCCGAAGGTAAGCGGCCGCATGCTTAACGAAGCGCTTGGGAAAATCCATTTCTGGGCCACGTTTCTCGGCACTTACGCCATCTTTTTCCCCATGCATTACCTGGGCATCCTCGGCATGCCGCGTCGCTATTACGCCTTCGACGGCTATAAATTCATCCCCGATTCGGCCCATGCGCTCAACGCCTTCATCAGCGTGGTGGCGCTGACCGTGGCGACGGCGCAACTGGTTTTCATCTTCAACCTGGTCTGGAGCGTGTTCCGCGGCAAGCCGGCCGCCGCGAATCCGTGGCGGGCTGCATCGCTGGAGTGGCAGACGCCGGAGACGCCGCCCGCCCACGGCAACTGGGGCGAGCAGCTGCCGGTGGTGTATCGCGGCGCCTATACCTATAGCGTGCCCGGCGCCAAGGAAGATTTCATCGCGCAAAACGTGCCGCCGGTAGCCGGCGACGCCGAGTCGCTGGTGGCCAAGGAGACATACGCATGAGGACGCTCGATTCAAATTCGGCCGCCATCCTGAAACCGCCGGCTGCCGGCTACGTGCGTTATGGCTTTGGCGGCGAGGGCATGCCGCCCGACTTGCACGATGCGGCTGTCAGCGCAGCCTTGTGGGTATTCATCGGGGTCGCCACATCGCTGTTCCTGCTTTTCCTGGCGGCCTATGGCATGCGGATGGAGGCCGGCGACTGGTCGCCGCTGGCGATGCCTTGGCAGCTCTGGCTGAGCAGCGGGTTGCTGCTGCTTGCCAGCGTGCTGTTGCAGCTGGCGGCAACGGCGGCCGGCACGCTTCATCTGCGACGCGCCCGCTCCTTGCTGGCGGCTGCCGGCGTGTGCGGTTTCGCTTTCCTCGGCGTGCAGCTATGGGGATGGCAAGCGCTGCTGGCCATCCATGTGACGGCCAGCGGCAACCCGGCCGCCAGTTTCTTTTATTTGCTGACAGCCATGCATGGCTTGCACGTGGCGGGCGGGCTGGTCGGCTGGGGCATGGCCGCGCATGGCGCCTGGCGCCAGGACGCCAGCCGCCTGGCTCGGCGCATCCGCTTGTGCGCGCGTTACTGGCATTTCTTGCTGGCGCTGTGGGTGTTGCTGTTTGCTGCATTGGGCTGGCTGACGCCGGAGCTGGTGCGGATGGTCTGCGGTACGCGCTAAGGAGGATATATGAACACGACAACTGCACCATCGCCTGCAGCAGCGCCGGCCGCCGGACGCTGGCGGCAGCTGGTGGCGGACTGGTCGTCGGACCAGCAGGCGTTCCAGGTGTCGTGGGGCAAGGCCATGATGTGGATTTTCCTGCTGTCGGATACCTTCATCTTCAGCTGTTTCCTGACCGGCTACATGACGGTGCGCATGGCCAACACCGTTCCGTGGCCGAATCCGAGCCTGGTGTTCAGTCTTAATATCGGCGGCGTCGAAGTGCCTTTGCTGCTGATCGCGATCATGACTTTCGTTTTGATCAGCAGCAGCGGCACCATGGCGATGGCGGTTAACTTCGCCTACCGCCGCGAGCGTGTGCGCGCCGCCATCCTGATGTTTGTCACGGCGGGTTTCGGCGTGTGTTTCGTCAGCATGCAGGTGTTCGAATGGAGCAAGCTGATTTTGCAGGAAGGCGTGCGGCCCTGGGGCAATCCGATGGGGGCGGCGCAATTCGGTTCGACTTTTTTCATGATCACCGGTTTCCACGGCTTGCACGTTACCGCCGGCGTGATCTACCTGGTTACGGTGGCGGTGCGCCTGCTGCGCGGCCGTTATGACGCAGTTGGCAAGACCGGTGGTAATTACCAGATCGTCGAAATCGCCGGCCTCTACTGGCACTTCGTCGACCTGGTCTGGGTTTTCATTTTTGCCTTGTTCTATCTTTGGTAGGTGCGCTCATGACTTCCGCCACAGGACAACAACATCCGATCAGCCTGTACCTGAAGATATGGGGCCTGCTGTTCGTGCTCAGCACGCTTTCCTATCTGGTCGACTACTTCAATTTCCACAGCTACCTGCGCTGGACCCTGATCCTGGCCCTGATGCTGATGAAGGCGGGACTGATCGTCGCCTTCTTCATGCACATGGCCTGGGAGCGCCTGGCGCTGGTGTTCGCCATCCTGATACCGCCGCTGTGCCTGCTGGTGCTGGTCGGGCTGATGGCGACCGAAGCCGACTACACTTTCCTGACCAGGCTTTCGTTCTTTCGCTGAAGTCTGAGTCAAAGCTTGAGTCAAAGCTTGGGTCAAAGCTTTATATACCAGCGCTGCCTGTCCATCGCATGCACGGTCAGCCACCAGGCAGCGACAAACGCCGCCGCGAACGCCAGCGAGGCAACGTAAGGACCGGCCAGGGGCGTGATCCAGCCGGCGAACAAACGTTGATACAGTGCTTCCTGGCCGAGGCCGGGCAGCACGATCTGCATCAGCTCCGAACCGGCATACGCGGCCACGGCATTGAGGCCGAAACGCCGCCCCAGCGCCGGCCAGCTGCGCTGGTCCACCAGCCAGTGGAACAGCAGCAGCGCCAAGGTGGCCCAGCCGGCGCACCACAGCACAAACGATGAAGTCCACAGGTTCTTGTTGAGCGGCAGCGCCAGCGACCACAGCGCACCCAGCGCCAGCGCGGTGACGGCGCCGACCAGCAGCCGCTGCAGCCGGCCCTCGCGCAGCCAGCGGCCGGCGCACAAGCCGAGCAGGCTGGTCGCCAGCGACGGCAATGTGCCGAGCAAGCCTTCGGGATCGTGGCCGCGGCCGCTGGCGGCGTCGACCTGGTAGACGAATTGGCCGAACAGGGCGCTGTCGCTGCGGCTGGCCAGGTTGGTCCACGGCTCCAGCGAACCTCCCAGCGCCAGCAAGCCCCAGTAGCCGAGCAAGATCGCGGCGACCAGGCCCCATTGCGTGCGCGGCCTGGCGTAGATCGCGCACAGGGCGGTAGCGGCGAAGCACAGCCCGATGCGCTGCAGCACGCCCGGCAAGCGCAGGTGGGCGTCGGGCATGATGAGCCAGGCCAGCACATTGATCAGCAAGCCTAGCGCCACGATGCGCAGCGCCCGCAGCAAGGCGGCGCGCGCCAGCGCCGATGGCGCAGCGCCTTGCGCCAGGCGCGGTTCGATGCCCAGTGCGATCGATACGCCGACCACGAACAGGAAAAACGGAAACACCAGGTCGGTCGGGGTGCAGCCGTGCCAGGCCGAATGTTCCAGCGGGGCGTAGACATGGTCCCAGTCGCCGGGGTCGTTAACCAGCAGCATCGCGGCCACGGTGCAGCCGCGCAATGCGTCAACCGACGCCAGGCGGCGCGTCATGGAGCGGCAAACCGCTGTGTTGGACAAGGCATGGTGTCTCCGAGTGTTTTTGTCCGGCAAAGATAGCAGAATTCAAAGCAGCAGCCAGGCAATCAAGGCCGATATGGCAAGGAAGGGAAAGGAATACAGGTGGAAGCGCAGCCAGAGGTGGCGTTCGGGCGCCATGCGCAGCGCGATGATGTTGGCCAGCGAGCCTGTCGCCAGGCCGAAGCCGCCGGCGTTGACGCCGTATGCGATCAGCTTGTAGGCATCGGAATAATTGACCAGCAGGATAGTCGCCGGCACGTTGCTGATGGCCTGGGAGCCGAGCAGGGCTGTCATGAACAGTTCAAGCCGGGAAAACTGCGGGATTGCCGCCACCCAGTCCTGGATGAAATGCCATTGCGTCAGCAGGCGGATATCGATGAACATCAGGATGAAGACCAGGATCAGGCTCCAGTCGACTTTGGCGATGATCTCGCGGCAAAACAGCAGCGCCGCGGCCGCCACGCCAAGCAGGCCCCAGCCCGGGTGTCCCAGTTCCACCGAGGCCACGAAGGCCAGGTAGAGCAGTCCGCAAGTGCGCAGCAGCCCGACCCGGTAGGAAGCCGGATTGTCTTCCAGCTCGACATGTATGGTTTGTTTGGGAAAGCAGAACCAGGCCGCCAGCAGCAACAGCAGGACAACCGCCAGCGCCAGCGGCGCCATCTGCCAGGTGAAGCTGGCAAAGGGCAGGTGCGAACGCTGCCAGAGCAGGATGTTTTGCGGATTGCCGATCGGCGTCAGCATGGAGCCGGCGTTGACCGCCAGCGCCTCGAAGATCACCAGGCGGCCGATCGGCAAGCCGCTGATGCTGCCCAGGCCGACGGTCAGCGGGACCATGATGAACAGCGCGATATCGTTGGTCAGCACGGTGGAAAGCAGCGCGGATGCCGACACCAGGAAGATCGCCAGCACGCGTTCCTGCTGCAGCCGGTTGATGACGGTCCGTCCCAGGTGTTCCAGGTAGCCGCTGACTTCGATGCCCTTGGTCAGCAGCAGCATGCCGGCCAGCGTGGCGATGGTGTTCCAGTCGACCCAGTGGCGGTATTCCGCCGGCGGCTGCGGCGACAGGATGGAGAGGATGATCGCGATGGCCAGCAGCAGATGCATCAATCGATCGCGCAGGAACGGCAGGCAGATTTGCTGGATAAAAGTTGGCGCCGCGGTCGGCTCGGTGATTGCAAGCATGGATGTTTTCTGAAGTAGGGGCAGACCGGCTGTTTTTGTTGTGAAAATATTATGCGGGCGTGGTGTTTTACGAGGCCGGCACTCTGGCATAATTGCTTCCCGCGCCCTTGAAATTTGCAGCGGCGGCCTTATTTTAAATGCACTTCCTTCCCATTCCGGAGTTTTCTACATGAAACGTATTTTCTTGTTCCTTGCTACCAATATTGCGGTGATGGTTGTGATGAGCATCGTGCTGTCGCTGCTGGGTGTAGACCGTTTCCTCACGCGCAGCGGCTTGAACCTGCCGATGCTGATGGTGTTTTCGCTGGTGGTCGGCTTCACCGGTTCGATTTTCTCGCTGCTGATCAGCAAGCAGATGGCGAAATGGTCGACCGGCGCGCGTGTCATCGCGTCGCCTTCCAATTCGACCGAGCTGTGGCTGGTGGACACGGTCGCCAAGCTGGCGCAGCGCGCCGGCATCGGCATGCCTGAGGTGGCAGTCTACCAGGGCGATCCGAATGCGTTCGCCACTGGTGCTTTCAAGAATTCGGCGCTGGTCGCGGTGTCCACCGGCCTGCTGGAGAGCATGACCAAGGAAGAAGTGGAAGCGGTGCTGGGCCATGAAATCGCCCATATCGCCAACGGCGACATGGTGACCATGACCCTGATCCAGGGCGTGGTCAACACCTTTGTGGTGTTCCTGTCGCGCGTCATCGGTTATGCTGTCGATCGCGCTTTGTCGCGCGGCAATAACGACGGCCCTGGCATCGGCTATATGGCCACGGTGCTGGTGTCGCAGATCGTGCTGGGGATAGGCGCATCGCTGATCGTCGCCTGGTTCTCGCGCCATCGCGAATTCCGCGCCGACGCCGGCTCCGCCAAACTGCTGGGCAGCGCCTTGCCGATGCAAAGGGCGCTGGCGCGGCTGGGCGGGGTTGAACCGGCGACATTGCCGGAATCGATGGCGGCATTGGGCATCAACGACAAGCCGGGTTTCATGGCGCTGTTTTCCAGCCATCCGCCGATCGAACAACGGATAGCTGCGCTGCGCGATCCGCAAGCAACAGCCTTGTAATTTAATTTGCATGCAAGGCGGCGCTGGCCTCTGGCCAGCGCCGTTTTTCATTTTCCAGAATAGCGAGCCATGAGCCAGTTTTTCCAGATTCATCCGGATAATCCGCAGCTGCGCCTGATCAAGCAGGCGGTGCAGATCATCCAGTCCGGCGGCATCGTCGCCTTGCCGACCGACTGCTGTTATGCGCTGGTCTGCCAGCTGGACAACAAGGACGCGGTAGACCGGGTCCGGCGCATCCGCGGCGTCGACGACAAGCATCACTTGACCATGCTGTGCCGCGACCTGAGCGAAATCTCGCTGTACGCCAAGGTCGACAACCGCCAGTTCCGCCTGTTGAAAAACGCGACGCCGGGGGCCTATACCTTCATTCTCGAAGCGACCAAGGAAGTGCCGCGCAGGCTCAGCCATCCTGCGCGCAAGACCATCGGCCTGCGCGTGCCGGAGCACAGCATCGTCAACGCCGTGCTGGAAGAACTCGGGCAGCCGCTGATCGGCACCACCCTGATCCTGCCGGGCGCGGAACAGGCGCTGACCGATCCGGAGGAGGTACGCGACCAGCTGGAAAAGCAGATCGAACTGGTGATCGACGGCGGCGCCTGCAGCCTGGAGCCAACCACGGTCATCGACCTTACCGGCGATGAACCCGAGCTGATACGCCAAGGGCGCGGAGACGCCGGCCTGTTTGGTTTGTAATGCGCATGCGTGGGATGGCAGCCCCATGCATGCGCATTGCTTGTCTTTTTGTAATTTTCCGCCAGCGGTACAGTCCGATACAGTTCTTTTGTCAGATGCTGCATCGAGCTTTAACGCCCCTCTGATAGAATCCCGCCCATGAATGATCTTATCCAAACCGTCGCGGTGTATGCCTTGCCCGTGCTGTTCGCCATTACGCTGCATGAAGCCGCGCATGCCTATGCCGCCAAGTATTTCGGCGATTCGACCGCAGCCATGCTGGGCCGCATGAGCCTTAACCCGGTCAAGCACATCGATCCTTTCGGCACCATCCTGATTCCGATACTGCTGTATTTTTCCACCGGCGGCGCCTTCCTGTTCGGTTACGCCAAGCCGGTGCCGATCAATTTCGGCCAGCTGCGCAAGCCGAAGCGCGACATGGCCTGGGTGGCGCTGGCGGGGCCGGCGGCGAATTTTGTGATGGCGCTGATCTGGCTGCTGGTGCTGATCGCGCTGGCGGCGTTCCAGGTGCAGGAAGACTTCTTCGCCTTGATGGCGCGCGCCGGTATCCTGACCAATCTGGTGATGTTTGCCTTCAACCTGTTTCCGATCCCGCCGCTGGATGGCGGCCGCATCCTGACCAGTTTGCTGCCTGACAAGTACGCTTACAAATTCGCCCAGATCGAACCCTACGGTTTCTTCATCGTGATGGCCCTGGTGCTGCTGAAAGTATTATATTTCTGGATGACGCCGGTCATGGCGATTGCCCGCACCGCCTTGCAGTGGATCGTATCGCCGCTGCTATTATTGTTAAACTGACCCGTTCCCATTTTTCCTGACCGCTCACACTGACTATGTACCCTGACCGTGTTGTCTCTGGCATGCGCCCCACAGGCGCCTTGCATCTTGGCCACTACCACGGCGCCCTGAAGAACTGGGTAAGGCTGCAATCCGAACTGCCTTGCCTGTTCTTCGTCGCCGACTGGCATGCGCTGACCACGCACTACGACGATCCGAGCATGATCGAAACCAGTACCTGGGACATGCTGATCGACTGGCTGGCGGCAGGCGTCGATCCTTCGCAGGCGACCTTGTTCATCCAGTCCAAGGTGCCGGAGCATGCTGAATTGCACCTGTTGCTGTCGATGGCGACGCCGCTCGGCTGGCTGGAGCGGGTGCCGACCTACAAGGACCAGCAGGAAAAACTGACCGACCGCGACCTGGCGACCTACGGTTTCCTCGGCTACCCGCTGCTGCAGGCGGCCGATGTCCTGATTTACCGCGCCAGCCAGGTGCCGGTGGGCGACGACCAGGTGCCGCATATCGAAATGATGCGCGAAATCGCGCGCCGTTTTAACCACCTGTACGGCAAGGAAAAGGGCTTTGAAGAGAAAGCCCAGGAAGCCGTCAAGAAGCTGGGCAGCAAACGCGCCAAGCTCTACAACGAGCTGCGCACCGAATTCCAGCAGCAAGGCAGCGAAGACGCGCTGGGGCAGGCCAAGGCCATGCTGGACGACGCCCAGAACCTGTCGATGATCGACCGTGAGCGCCTGTTCGGTTTCCTGGAAGGCAGCCGCAAGCTGATCCTGTCGGAGCCGCAGGCGCTGCTGACCGAAGCGTCGCGTTTGCCGGGGCTGGATGGGCAGAAGATGTCCAAGAGTTATGGCAATGCCATCGCCCTGCGCGAAGACAAGGATGTCGTCAGCAAGAAGGTGCGCACCATGCCGACCGATCCGGCGCGCGTGCGCCGCACCGATCCCGGCGATCCCGACAAATGTCCGGTATGGCAGTTCCACCTGGTGTATTCCGACGATGCAACCCGCCAGTGGGTGGGCAAAGGCTGCCGCAGCGCGGGCATCGGCTGCCTCGAATGCAAGCAGCCGGTGATCGACGCCATCATCCGGGAGCAGGAACCGATGCACGAGCGCGCCCAGCAATACCTGGACGATCCGTCGCTGGTGCGGGCGATTGTGGCGGACGGCTGCGATCATGCGCGCAAGCTGGCGCAGGACACGATGCGCGACGTGCGCGAGGCGATGGGCCTGAGCTATAGCTGAGCTCGGATCCCTTCAGATTGAATCAATGCAACCGATAAGCGGGCAAGCGTGTCGATAAGTCCGGTATCTCCCTGGGTCAGCCGCTTCGGCGGCCTGCTGCCGGCCGGCCTGGTGCTGGACCTGGCTTGCGGCAACGGCCGCCATGCCGCGTGGCTGGCGCAGCGCGGGCTGGAGGTGCTGGCGGTCGACCGCAATCCCGAGCTGCTGGCGGAGATAACGGCACCGGGCGTACAAACCCAGCAGATCGAGCTGGAAACCGGTCCTTCGGAGCCGCTGTCGTCGCTGTTCCTGCCGCAGCGCTTCAGCGCCGTGGTGGTGACCAACTACCTGCACCGGCCCTTGTTTCCCCTGATACTGGCTAGCGTGGCACCGCAGGGCGTCTTGCTGTATGAAACGTTTGCCGCCGGCAATGAGCAATTCGGCAAGCCGTCCAACCCCGATTTCCTGCTGCAGCCCGGTGAATTGCTGGCGCTGCTGGCAGCCGATGCCGCAAGCAGCTGGCGCGTGCTGGCTTTCGAAGACGGTTACCTGGCAGGGCCGAAACCGGCCATGGTGCAGCGCATTTGCGCCGTCAAGCAAGCCGGCGCCAGCGTTTCAGCTTTGCGCATCGCATGAGGAATCCGGCGCAGCTTATGGATAAATTGCTAAATGGCAATTGTATTTGTAACCTGTTTTACAAGCGGAAATACCCACAGCCACTGTGATCCGCTACAATCAGTCTTTTATTTTTTCGCATTTACGATCATGATCAAGGGCAGCATTGTTGCAATCGTTACTCCCATGCATACCGACGGCAGCCTCGACTTGCCAGGTTTGCGCAAGCTGATCGACTGGCACATCGCGGAAGGGACCGACGCTATCGTTATCGTCGGCACTTCCGGAGAATCGCCGACAGTCACCGTTGAAGAGCACTGTGCCTTGATCAAGCTGGCGGTCGACCATGCGGCCAAACGGATTCCCATCATCGCCGGCAGCGGCGGCAATTCCACCGCGGAAGCGATCCAGCTGACCCGCTTCGCCAAGGAAGCCGGCGCCGACGCATCGCTGCAAGTGGTGCCTTACTACAACCGGCCGACGCAAGAAGGCATGTACCAGCATTTCAAGAAGATCGCCGAATCGGTCGATTTGCCGGTCATCCTGTACAACGTGCCCGGCCGCACCGTGGCCGACATGAGCAACGAGACCATCCTGCGCCTGGCGCAGGTGCCGGGAATCATCGGCGTCAAGGATGCGACCGGCAATATCGGCCGCGGTTCCGACCTGATCCGCCTGGCGCCGCCTGAATTCGCCGTCTATTCCGGCGACGATGCGACCGCCATGGCGCTGATGTTCTGCGGCGGCAAGGGCAATATTTCGGTGACGGCCAACGTCGCTCCGCGCGACATGCACCTGTTGTGCGTGGCCGCAATGGACGGCAATGTCGCCGCAGCAGTCAAACTGAACAACAAGCTTTTACCGCTGCATAATAAATTATTTGTTGAGCCGAATCCTTTGCCTGTGAAATGGGCTCTCACGGAGATGGGCATGATGTCTGACGGGATCCGTCTGCCGTTGGTGCCGCTGGCTGCCGAGTACCACGCAACGGTACGGGCCGCGCTGCGTGAATCGGGTGTATTACAATAAACTGCGCTGACAGGCGTTTCCATTTCTCTCGTTTTTTTGATCCTGTATCCACATGACTATTCGCAAGAACATTTCATCGACTCAAATCAGTCTCACACAACGTGGCGTTGTCGTCGCTTTGGCGCTCGCCGGTCTGGCAGGATGTTCGTCGATCAGTTCGGTGCTTGAGCCGGATCGCATCGATTACAAGAGCGCAGGCAAGGTAACGGCGCCGAAACTGGATATCCCGCCTGACCTGACCCAGCTGCAGCGCGAGAATCGTTATGCGATTCCTGAATCCAACGCAGGCACGGCCACCGCTTCCGGCTACAACCTGGAGCAGGGCGTGACACGCCCGGCCGAAGCCGCCGCGGCAGTCGCGCCGAATGCCGCGCCCGACATGCACATCGAACGCGACGGTTCGCAGCGCTGGCTGGTGGTCAACGCCACTCCTGACAGCCTGTGGCCTAAGGTCAAGGATTTCTGGCAGGATTCGGGTTTCCTGATCAATGTCGAAAATCCGGCGACCGGCGTGATGGAAACCGACTGGGCCGAAAACCGCGCCAAGATCCCGCAGGATTTCGTGCGCAACACGCTGGGCAAGGTATTCGATTCGCTGTATTCAACCGGCGAACGCGACAAGTTCCGCACCCGCCTGGAACGCGGGCCTAACGGCACCACCGAAATCTACATCAGCCACCGCGGCGCGGAAGAAGTGCTGTCCGGCGCGCAAAAGGAATCGAGCATCTGGACCGCGCGCGCTCCCGATCCGCAGCTGGAAGCAGAATTCCTGTCGCGCCTGATGGGCCGCCTGGGCAATGACGAAGTGAAAGCCAAGGCGGCAGTCGCCAATGCGCCGTCGCTGCAGGCACGTTCCAAGCTGGTGAAGAATGCCGCCGGCGACTACGTGCAGGTTGACGAAGGTTTCGACCGCGCATGGCGCCGTGTCGGCCTGGCGCTGGACCGCGTCGGCTTCACCGTGGAAGACCGCGACCGCACGCAAGGCTTGTACTTTGTGCGTTACGTCGATCAAGATGCGGACGCCAAGGACAAGAAATCGGACAAGGGTTTCTTCGCCAAGCTGTTCAGCAGCTCGGATAGCGACAAGGCAAAGAATGCCGCCAGCTACCGCATCCTGGTCAAAGGCTCTGACGCCGGCAGCCAGGTCGCCGTGCTGGACAAGGATGGCAAGCCTGAACTGTCGAAGACTTCCGGCAAGATCCTGGCTTTGCTCAACGAACAGCTGAAGTAAGCTGACTCGCAGTCGTAGCGCGCAATGCGGCTGTCTTCCTGTCACCAGAGCTACCCTTGAAATTCGCAAGCCTGGGTAGCGGCAGCGAAGGCAACGCATTGCTGATTTCAGCGGCGTCAGGCAGCACCGCCACCAACGTGATGCTTGACTGCGGCTTCGGCATTCGCGAAACCGAACGCCGCCTGGCCCGCCTGGGCCTGGATGGCGCCGCACTCTCCGCAATTATCGTCACCCACGAACACCAGGACCATATCGGCGGCGTTTTCAAATTCGCCCGCCGCCACCGCTTGCCTGTGTGGCTCACCTACGGCACTTACCAAGCCTTGCGCCAGGACAGCACGGACGGCGTCGCGGTCTGTTTCTGCCGTGACGGCAATCCCTTTGCCATCGGTGATCTGCAGTTGATCCCCTATACGGTTCCGCACGATGCGCGCGAGCCGGTCCAGTATGTCGCCACCGACGGCGATCGACGGCTGGGCGTGCTGACCGACGCCGGCAAGCTGACCGAGCATCTGGTGCAAGCCCTGGGCGGCAGCGATGCGCTGGTGCTGGAATGTAATCATGACAGGAAGATGCTGAGCGATTCCGCCTATCCGCCATCGCTCAAGCGCCGCATCGGCGGCGAATACGGCCATTTGTCGAACGATGCGGCGCGCGAAATCCTGGCGGCGCTGGATCAGTCGCGCTTGCGCAAGGTGGTTGGCGCGCATTTGAGTGCGCGTAACAATTTGCCTGAGCTGGCGCATGCGGCGCTGTGCGGCGCCCGCTGCAGCGAATCGGTGGAAGTGACGATAGCGTGCCAGGAAGAAGGCTTCGGCTGGATAGAGATGTAGTGCGCGGCATGGCGCGCGGGCGATGCGCCGGTTTGATATTTACCCGGGATTTTCAGCAATAAAAAAGCCGACCCATGGGTCGGCTTTTTTTAAGCAACCAATGATTACTTGGAAGCAGCAGGTGCGGCAGCAGCTTTAGCAGCGTCAGCAGCAGCGTCAACAGCTGTGTGAGCAGCATCAGCAGCAGCGGAACCGGCGGCAGCAGCAGCGGAACCAGCAGCAGTTGCAGCGTCAGCAGCAGCCGAACCAGCGGCAGTTGCAGCAGCAGCAGCGTCGGATGCAGCGGATGCAGCAGCGTCAGCAGCAGCAGGAGCAGCGACGGATGCAGCAGGAGCAGCGTCAGCAGCAGGAGCTTCGTCTTTTTTGCCGCAAGCAGCCAGAGTCAGAGCCAACAGGGATGCGATCAACAGTGTTTTTTTCATGAATGTTCCTTCAGTAGTAATCAAAAATTTTGCGATGAATAATTACCGGTAATTATCGCTCTACAGGATGTTTTCGCAGTGCTTTGCCGGGACTGCGCATCGCGATGCAACAAAAACTTTCCAGCTCAGAATTATAGCTGGAATTTGTTAAATATGACATTAACGGTTTGCTATTTGGTAAGAATTTGTATCAATGCAACAGCGCTCTCGCGTGTCCGGGTAAACGCCGTCGGCTTATCGATGACGAGTGTCTGCCGTACTTATTCAGTTTGTCGCTGAATGCACGTTTGCCGTCGCCGCATGACTAGCCGCGGCAAATGTGAATGGATATCCGCTTTTGACAGTTTATTTGTTAAATAGTGTGAATTGCAGATAATGTTTGTGGCGGCCGGATTAAATATTAACTCCGGTATTTGTTTTATTATTAATGGCATTAAAACAAAGTTATATTTATTCTATAACTAAGTTTCAGATGTGGTTTCTCGCAGTTTCTTATTCGCGGCTGCTTATTTAAAGCAGCCGCGATAACATTCCGCTGCATCGCCATGGCAGGGAAGGCATCCTGCGCGGCCGGCCTGAAGCGCGCCCCCGCAATCAGCCGAGGGTAATCCAGCCGTCTTCGTACCAGGTGTAGAGCGCCTCCAGCACATCGGTGGAAACCTTGGCGGCAGCTTCGCTGTCGAGCCGGCGCTGGTCTGCCAACAGCGTCAGCGATGCTTTGTCGGCACGGCCCGCGGCGAACGATTCGCCGTTGATGAATACGTGCTTGCCGCGATACAGCATCTGGGTCTTGCGCGACAGCGCAACGCCACGCTTGTTCAACGCAGCGGTAAAGCGCGCCAGGGTCAGCGGCCGCGCCGGCGATTCGAAAAACACATTGGCCTTGGGTTCGGACAAATATTCGCCGACGAAAATCGCAATGTCATCCTCGGTGAAGCGCACCTTGTTGAGTTCGTCCGAGATTTGCGTCAGCATGGCGGCGCCGATTTCCGCCGGATGCTTGCTAGCCTGCAGGTCCGGGTCGGCATAGCGTCCCGGCAGGTCGATCGAGTCCGCCATGAACTGCAGGAAGGCTTCGCCCAGTTCCTGGAACGGCGGGGCGCGGAAGCCGATCGAATACGTCATGCACTCGCCGATCGCGGTGCCGTCGTGGGCGTATTGCGGCGGCAGGTACAGCATGTCGCCCGGTTCCAGGATGAATTCCTGCTCGGGCGTGAAGTTCTTCAGTATCTTCAGCGCGCTGCCTTCCACCAGGGTCAGGTCCTGGGTAGCGCCGATTTTCCAGCGCCGCTGGCCATGGGCCTGCAGCAAAAACACATCGTAGGAGTCAAAGTGCGGACCGACGCCGCCATTGTCGGTCGCATAGCTGATCATCAGGTCGTCCAGCCGTGCGTCGGGGATGAAGCGGAACTGGCGCAGCAGGGCGTCGGCGCCGTCGTCGTGCAGGTTGACGCCTTGCACCAGCAGGGTCCAGTCCTTCTGCGCCGTGTCCGGCAGCTCCAGGGCCGGGCCGTTGCTGACTTGCCATTGCTGCTTGAAATGGGTCACCAGGCGCGATTCGACGTCGTCCCGCTGCGCCAGTTCAAACAAGGCGTCGGGCGTCAGCAAGGGGATGAAGCCAGGCAGGGCCTGGCGGATCAGCAGGGGTTTCTTGTGCCAGTAATCGCGTAAAAATTGCGCGGGCGACAGGCCGCCCAGGAGTGTTGAATTTTTCATGCCGTCATTATATCGGGTTGGATGCCGTAAAATCGGGCCAGGGATGTGGATTCAAGCCGTTTGGGCGGGCGCATGGTGTAATTTTTTGCTATCCCGGCGAGGCAGGGCCGTTCCGGCGGGTATAATCCGAACGCATGTTAAATGAAAGGAATGATCATGAAGATTGCCAAAAATACGGTAGTGACTGTACGCTACAAATTGTCAGATGCCCAAGGCAATCTGATCGAAGAAAGCAGCGAACCGATGGTGTATCTGCACGGCGGTTACGAAAACACGCTGCCGAAAATCGAAGAAGCACTGGATGGCAAGGAAGTCGGCTATCAAACCGAGCTGCAGGTTGAGCCGGACGACGCGTTCGGCGAATACGATTCGAACCTGGTCAAGATAGAGCCGCGCAACCGCCTGCCGACGCCGCTGGAAGTCGGGATGCAGTTCGAGGGCACGCCGGACAACGAGGATGAAGAAGAACAGGCATTGATTTTCACGGTGACCGACATTGCCGACGACAAGGTGGTGCTCGACGGTAATCATCCGCTGGCCGGGATTGCCCTGCGTTTCGACCTGAGCGTGACCGAAGTCCGCGCCGCCTCGGAAGAAGAAATCGCCCATCAGCATGTGCACGGCGCTCACGGCCATGACCATGACGATCATGACGACGATGGCGCTGACGATCATTTCCGCAGCCATCCTATCCACTAAAGCATCGGTGATTTGTGTCGTCGCAGCCGCGACGGCGCATCAGGAAAAAAGCCGCAGACATGTTCTGCGGCTTTTTTTGTTTCCAGGCGCTTGCCTGCGCTACGGTTAACGGCGCGACAGCACAGGCTGGTCTGCCGGCTTGCCGAGTTCGAACAGTTTCGGGCTGGCCGGGTCGACCATCACTTTCAGCCAGCCGGCGGGAATTTCGAGGTCGCCCAGGTTGCGTTGCCAGACGATGTTCGGCGGATTGGATAAGCTGGCCCCGTGCGGCCCGTGGATCACCAGCACCTTGCCCTCGAAATGCGCGGCGTGCGAGCTGATGCGCTGGCGGATTTCGGCAAAGCCGTCGCGCTTGACGTTGAAGTCGAACACGCGATGGCGCTGGGTGGCCAGCGGATCGCCGTCGCAAAACAGGACCACCGCATCCGATTTCTTTTGCGAGGCATTCAGGAAAATGCGCTGCAGCCACTCCCGGTTGGCGATCTGCCTGTCCTCGAATTCGCTGTTGCGGCCGCCTTCCGCCAGGTAGTGGTTGTTGGCGGCGGGCAGGTTGATGGTGGCGAACACCACGTTGCCGATTTCCCAGCGCGCGTTCTCCACATAGCTGCGAAATTTCGGCGAAGTCGATTGCCGGATCAGCGGGATCTTGCTGTCGCCAAAAGAAAATTCGTCGGAAAAGAACAGGTCGCGGATCCGGCCCAGGCGCTCTATCGCAGCCGAGCGGTCGGCCGCGGTCCTGCATGTCACCCAGTCGCTGGCGGACAGCGACACGATCAAGCCGTTTTTTGCGCTGTTCAGCAAAACCTTGCGCTGGCCGTACAGCTTGTCGGTGCACGGTTCGCTGCTGGCCTTGATGCCGTTGGCCACCACAAACGCCAGGTTGTCGGCGTCGGTTTCGCTGATGGCGCTGCGCAGCGCCGTTTCATCCGCACTGCTGCGAAACACATGCGCGATCACGCCAAAACTGAAGCTGGTGGTTTCCGCCAGCACAGCGCTGCAGCTTGCCGTCAGCGCCAGCAACAGCGCCAGCCGAAGCGGCAACCTGCGGGGGCGGCCGACGGCGCTCATCAGTTTTTCTGCCCGGCGACGAGATGTTTCAGCCGGTACAGCTGTTCCAGCGCTTCGCGCGGGGTCAGGGCATCGGGGTCGATGCTGTCCAGGGCGATCATCAGTTCGCTGTCCAGCGCTGTGTCGCCGCCGGCTTCGTCGGCGTCCATGCTGGCGGCTTGCGCAAACAGGTCGAACTGCGGCGTCGGCTGCACCGACTGCGATTCCAGCAAAGCCAGGTGCTTGCGGGCGGCGCGGATCACCGGCGCCGGCACGCCAGCCAGCTGCGCCACCTGCAGGCCGTAGCTCTGGGATGCCGGCCCGGCCTGTACCGCATGCAGGAACACGATGCTGTCCTTGTGCTCCACCGCCGACAAATGCACATTGGCCGCCGACGGATGCAGGTCCGGCAGCTGGGTCAGTTCGAAATAGTGGGTGGCGAACAACGTGAAGCTGCGGGTGGCTTCGATCAGGTGGCGCGCGATCGCCCATGCCAGCGCCAGGCCGTCGAAGGTCGAGGTGCCGCGGCCCACTTCATCCATCAGCACCAGCGAATTTTCGCTGGCGCCGTTGAGGATGGCTGCCGATTCGGTCATTTCCACCATGAAGGTGGAGCGGCCGCCGGCCAGGTCGTCGGCGGCGCCGATGCGGGTGAAGATGCGGTCGATCGGGCCCAGCACGGCGCTGTCGGCCGGCACGTAGCTGCCGACGTAAGCGAGCAGGGTGATCAGCGCCACCTGGCGCATGAAGGTCGATTTACCGCCCATGTTGGGGCCGGTGATCAGCAGCAGCTTGCGTTCGGTCGACAGCTGGCAGTCGTTGGCGATGAAGCGTTCAATCTGCTTTTCGACCACCGGATGGCGTCCTTGCACGATCTGGATCGCCGGTTCGGCCACCAGCCGCGGCACGCACCAGCCGTTGCGCGCGGCGTGGTCGGCCAGGGCCACCAGGGTATCGAGCTGGGCCAGGGCATGGGCGATGCTTTGCAAGGTGCCGATATGCGGCGCCAGGTCTTGCAGGATCTGTTCGTACAGCGCCTTCTCGCGGATCAGCGCGCGTTCCTGTGCCGACAGGGCCTTGTCTTCAAAGGCTTTCAGTTCCGGCGTGATGTAGCGCTCGGCATTCTTCAGGGTCTGGCGCCGGCGGTAATCGTCCGGCACCTTGGTGGTCTGGCCGTGGGTGACCTCGATGTAAAACCCGTGCACCTTGTTGTATTCGACGCGCAGGTTAGCGATGCCGGTGCGCGCCCGTTCGCGCGTTTCCAGGTCGACCAGGTACTGGCCAGCGTTTTCCGACAGTCCGCGCAGCTCGTCCAGTTCGGCGTCGAAGCCGGCGGCGATGACGCCGCCGTCGCGCACCATGGTCGACGGTTCGGCAGCGATCGCGGTCTGCAGCAGCTGCAGGCAGTCGACCGGGGTTTCCAGCGCGATCTGCAGCTCCTGCAGCAGCGGCACCTGATTTTCAGCCTGATTTTCGCCGCCGCACATGGCGATGTCGGCACGCAGTGAGTCGAGTTGCAGCAAGCCGTCGCGCAAGCCGGCCAGGTCGCGCGGCCGCGCCGACAGCAGGGCAATGCGGGCGGTGATGCGTTCGATGTCCGGCACCGCGCTCAGCGTGCCGGAAATGGCGCTGCCGGTATCGGCGGCGATCAGCGCGCCGATCGCCGCGTGGCGGCCGCGCGCCACGGCCTGGTCGCGCTTGGCATGGTGCAGCCAGTGGCGCAGCAGGCGCGAACCCATCGCCGTGCGGCAGTGGTCCAGCAGCGAAAACAGGGTGGGCGCGCCGGACGAGGCATCCTGGCCGCGTATGGTTTCTGTCAGTTCCAGGTTGCGCCGGGTGGCGGCGTCGAGGCCGATGAATTCGTTTTCGGTTTCAACCGTGAGCGTGCGCACATGCTGCAAGCCCTTGCCCTGGGTCGACTGTGCATAACGCAGCAGGGCGCCGGCGGCGCCGATAGCGGCGCTCAAGCCTTCGGCGCCGAAGCCGCCCAGGCTGCTGACGGCGAGCTGGTCGAGCAGGGATTTCTGGCCGTTGGCGATATCGAAATGCCATTCCGGCACGGTGGTGGCTTTGTCGACCACTGCGCTGCCCAACATGGTTTCCACCATGTCGGCGGCCAGGATCTCGGCCGGCGCGATGCGCTCCAGTTCCTGCTTCAGCAGGGTATCCAGCGTCGCCGGTTCGCACGCGAATTCCATCATCTTCAGCGCGCCGCTGGCCATCGACAGCCAGGCCAGGCCGACCTTGACCGCCTTGCGCTGCTGGGTGACATACAGCGCCAGCAAAGGCTGGTCCGATTTTTCCGGCAGCAGGTTGGAGTCGGTCAGGGTGCCGGGGGTGATCACGCGCAGCACTTTGCGGTCGACCGGGCCCTTGCTGGTGGCGGGGTCGCCGATCTGCTCGCACAGCGCCACCGATTCGCCCAGCTTGATCAGCTTGGCCAGGTACTGGTCGGCGGAATGGAACGGTACGCCGCACATCTTGATCGGCGCGTTATTGTAGGTGCCGCGGGCGGTCAGCGTGATGCCGAGCAGGCGCGCCGCTTTTTCGGCGTCGTCGAAAAACAGTTCGTAAAAATCCCCCATCCGGTAAAACACGAGCGTGTCCGGATAGTCGGCCTTGATGCCGAGGTACTGCTGCATGCCGGGTGAAACTTTTTGTGCCGCTGCCGTCATCGGGCGGCCCGTTGCTGGAAATTTGATTGCATTAAATGGGTTCTTTCTCAGGCGCTGGACCACGCCTGATTGCTAATATTCGGGAATAGGCGATATTGTAAGCCGAACAAGGCTCAGCCGCCATTTCTTTGCAGCCGGCGATGCCTGTTGCACAAGCATTGCCGGGCTTTTTTATCGCGGCGGCGCGCTGTCCTGGTAAAACATTTCGCGCATCAGGAACTGCTGCAGTTCGGCGGTATCTTTCAGCCTGGCGCTGAGCGTGATGACGCGCCCCAGCCGTTGCGAACGCCACGGAATATCGGTGCTGGTCTTCTTGCGGATCATCTCGATCATTTTATTGACGATCGCCATTTCGATGCTCTCGTCGCTGCCGCGCTCAACCGCGATATTCTGCTGCGCGCTCCGGCTGACATTCGCGTTCCAGCCGCGGAAAATCAGGCTGGCCCGGAACGGGGTCTTGTCGCGCACTTCGAAAATGCCGCCGGACTTGTCCTTGTCCATGCCCATCCAGCCGCGTTGCGCCTGGATGTTGGCGCGCGCGATATCGTTCGGCGATTGCGGCGCATCTTCCGCGGTCTCGCCGGCCTCGGCGCGTTCCTGGGCCAGGGCCGCTTCGCGCCGCTGGCGCGCGGCCTGGATGTGCGTAGAAAAATCTTCCTCCACCGATTGCTGGTACTTGGGCGCATCGGGCGGCGGCGGTATAGCCGGTTCCGGCGCTGTTGCGACAACCGGCTTGCGCACCTGTTCCTGTTTGGGCGCGCTCTTGCGCGGCTTGGGTGCGGATTTCGGCTTGGCCGGGGTGGCCTGCGTTTTCGGCGGCGGCACGCTGCTGGGCGCCGCCGCCTCGCTGATCAGCAGCAATCCCATGTTGCCGGGCGACGGCGACGCCACCGGCATCTCGACCGCCAGCTTGGTCAGCAAAAACCAGATGCCGAAAACGTGGACCAGGACCGAAACCAGCACGCCGACGATCTTGGAAATGCGCCATTGGCCGGCTCGCTGCTGGTCAGCCTGCGACAGTTCGCCTGGATTCACACTCCCTTCCTTCATCGGTTCAGCCTTGTGTCGTCAACGTGATTGCAAATTGAATGGCGGCTCCTCGGGAAGCTGCGCCATCCGCCGGCAGGAGCCAGGAGCCAAAGGTCGTCATGTTACCGCAACCAGCTTAAAACGCCATTGCCGGCAGCCCGTCCGGACGCCAGGCAGGCGCTTAGCAGGTAGCCGCCGGTGGGGGCTTCCCAGTCGAGCATTTCGCCGGCGCAGAATACGCCGGGCAGGGTCTTCAGCATGAGCTGCGGATCCATGCCTTCGAAGCTCACGCCGCCGGCGCTGCTGATGGCTTCGTCGATAGGGCGGGCGGCCAGCAAGGTCAGCGGCAACGCCTTGATCGCTTGCGCCAGCAGCAAGGGCTGGCCGAAATCGGCGGCCGGCACCAGTTCCCGCAGCAGGCTGGTCTTGACGCCTTTCAAGCCCAGGCGGCTTTGCAGGTGGCTCGACCAGGAACGCGCGCCGCGCGGCCGCGCCACTTCATCGGTCACGCGCTGCAAGGACCAGTCCGGCAACAGGTCGAGGTAGACCAGGGCGCTGCCGCTGGCGGCGATGCGGTCGCGCAGGCCGGCTGACAGCGCATAGATCAGGCTGCCTTCGACGCCGTCGGCGGTGATCACGAATTCACCTTGCTTGCGCTGCGCCGGCTGATCGCCATCGTCCACAGCGATGGCGACCGATTTCAGGTGATGGCCGGCAAAGTGGTCGCGGAAATATTCGCTCCAGCTGGCCTCGAAACCACAGTTGGCCGGCAGCAGCGGAGCCAGCGGAACGTCGCGCTGCGCCAGCAGCGGCACCCATTTGGCGTCGGAACCCAGGCGGGCCCAGCTGCCGCCGCCCAAGGCCAGCACCACGGCGTCGGCATGCGCCGCGAGCGGACCTTGCGGGGTTTCGAAAGACAGCGCGCCGGCTTCGTCCCAGCCCAGCCAGCGATGGCGCATGTGAAAGCCGACGCCGGCCTGGCGCAAGCGGTGCAGCCAGGCGCGCAGCAGCGGCGCGGCCTTCATGTCGGTCGGGAACACGCGGCCGGAGGAACCGATGAAGGTGTCTATGCCAAGCGCGTGCACCCATGCGCGCAGCGCGTCCGGGCTGAACTGCTCCAGCAGCGGTGCGATTTGCGGGCGGCGGGCGCCGTAGCGAGACAGGAAATCGTCGTAGGGCTCGGAATGGGTCAGGTTCATGCCGCCTTTGCCGGCCAGCAGGAATTTGCGGCCTACCGACGGCATGGCGTCGTACACATGGACTTGCAAGCCGCCGGCCGCCAGCACTTCGGCCGCCATCAGGCCGGCGGGGCCGCCGCCGATAACGGCGACTGTTTTTTGCAATCCGGAATTATTCAACGATGTCATCAGTCGGGAGAAGCCAATCCTGCAGTGTGATCCAAGCGAGGTTTAACAGGAAGAGTTGCAGGAACTGCCATAAAAATCTGCCAGAGGAAGCGGTCTGCAACTTTACCATATTGCAGCAACGGCCACGGGCCGCATGCGGGCTCTGCGGTACTGGTGACATGGAAACAAAAGAGGCTGGTTTGCACCAGCCTCTTTTACAGAGAGTTACATTTTTCTTGCTAGATAAACGCTAGGACACAAATGCGTATACCGCTTAACGCTTGAGCTGGCTGATGTCGCGCACCGCGCCGCGGTCGGCCGAAGTCGCCATGGCGGCGTAGGCCTGCAAGGCCTGCGATACGTAACGCTGGCGGTTGACCGGTTTCCAGGCGTCCTTGCCCTTGGCTTCCATCGCGGCGCGCCGCTGAGCCAGTTCGCTGTCGCTGATTTTCAAGTGCATGCGGCGTTCCGGGATGTCGATTTCAATGATGTCGCCTTCCTCCACCAGGCCGATGGCGCCGCCTTCCGCCGCTTCCGGCGAGGCATGGCCGATCACCAGGCCGGACGAACCGCCGGAGAAGCGGCCGTCGGTGAACAGCGCGCAGGATTTGCCCAGGCCCTTGGACTTGATATACGACGTCGGATACAGCATTTCCTGCATGCCGGGGCCGCCTTTCGGTCCTTCGTAGCGGATGATGACGACGTCGCCGGCATGCACGGTGTCGCCCAGGATCGCTTCCACGGCGTCGTCCTGGCTTTCGAAGACGCGCGCCCGGCCGCTGAACTTGAGGATGCTTTCATCGACGCCCGCGGTTTTCACGATGCAGCCGTTTTCCGCCAGGTTGCCGTACAGGACCGCCAGGCCGCCGTCCTGCGAATAGGCATGGGCCTTGTCGCGGATGCAGCCGTTGCTGCGGTCGGTGTCGAGGCTGGCGAACCGTTTTTCCTGGGAGAACGCGACCTGGGTCGGCACGCCGCCGGGAGCCGCGCTGAACAGCTTATGCACCGCGGCGTCCTGGGTCTGGGTGATGTCGTTGTTGGCGATGGCCTCGGCCAGCGTCTTGGCGTGGATGGTCGGACGGCTGGTGTCGAGCAGGCCGGCGCGCGCCAGTTCGCCCAGGATGCTGACGATGCCGCCGGCGCGGTGGACGTCTTCGATATGGTATTTGTCGGTCATCGGGGCCACCTTGCACAGGCAAGGAACGTGGCGCGAGATGCGGTCGATGTCGGCCATCTTGAAATCGACTTCGGCTTCCTGCGCCGCGGCCAGCAAGTGCAGCACGGTGTTGGTCGAGCCGCCCATGGCGACATCCAGCGTCATGGCGTTCTCGAACGAAGCCTTGCTGGCGATGGTGCGCGGCAGGACCGAATAGTCGTCTTGCTCGTAATGGCGTTTGGCCAGTTCGACTATCAGGCGGCCGGCGCGCAGGAACAGTTCCTTGCGGTCGGCATGGGTAGCGAGGATGGTGCCGTTGCCGGGCAGCGCCAGGCCCAGCGCTTCGGTCAGGCAGTTCATCGAGTTGGCGGTGAACATGCCGGAACAGGAACCGCAGGTAGGGCAGGCCGAGCGTTCGATTTCCGCGATGTCGGCATCGCTGACGGAGGCGTCGCCGGCCTTGATCATGGCGTCGACCAGGTCGATCTTGAAGATTTTCTGGTCGATGACGGCTACGCCTGGCAGTTTTTCAACCACTTTGCCCGCTTCCATCGGGCCGCCGGAAACGAACACCACAGGGATGTTCAGGCGCATCGCCGCCATCAGCATGCCGGGCGTGATCTTGTCGCAATTGGAGATGCACACCATGGCGTCGGCGCAGTGGGCGTTGACCATGTACTCCACCGAATCGGCGATCAGTTCGCGCGAAGGCAGCGAATAGAGCATACCGCCGTGGCCCATGGCGATGCCGTCGTCGACCGCGATCGTATTGAATTCCTTGGCGACGCCGCCGGCCGCTTCGATCTCGCGCGCGACCATCTGGCCCAGGTCCTTGAGGTGGACGTGGCCAGGCACGAACTGGGTAAACGAGTTGACCACGGCAATGATCGGCTTGTCGAAATCGCCGTCTTTCATGCCTGTGGCGCGCCACAGGGCGCGGGCGCCGGCCATGTTGCGGCCGTGGGTAGTGGTGCGGGAACGGTATTGCGGCATGATCTGCATCTCCAGGATTGATGGCTTAAGGCTGACGTTAGATTGCCTTGCCCATAACGCCATGTCAAATATATGATTTGTGGCTTATTAATATCTATTGCATATATATTGGATTTTGCGCCTTTGAGAATGCCTGGCTGCGTATTTTCTTGCTGATTTGTATTTAATTTCTTTAAATAATTAAAATATTAGTAAATTATTCTAATAAATCGTGATTCCATGTCGTTTGTTGCAATAATTTTCCATGCGGACGACCCTACAATGGCTACAGGTAATCTCGCCGTACAGTCCAGCATGGAGCGTTTCTTATGTCTTCCGATCATTCTTCAGCTTCCCCGGCAACCCATGTCGATACGCAGCTGGTGCACTGCGGCCGCGAACCGGCGCGTTTTGCCGGCATGGTGAATACGCCGGTGTTCCGCGGTTCGACCATCATCGCCAACAACCTGGAAGACTGGGAAGCCGCGCGCCAGATCGACAATCCGATGTCCAATTACGGCCGCTTCGGCACGCCGACCACGCGCTCCTTCGAGCAGGCGATCGTGACGCTGGAAGGCGGCCACAACTGCCTGGTGTTTCCGTCCGGCCTGTCGGCCTGCACCCACAGCATCATGGCTTTCGTCAAAAGCGGCGACCACGTCCTGATGACCGACAGCGTGTATGGCCCGACCCGCACCTTCGCTGACCGCGTCTTGCGCCGCATGGGCGTGGAAGTTGAGTATTTCGATCCGCTGATCGGCGGCGAAATCCGCACTTTGCTGCGGCCGAACACCAGCGTGGTGTTTGTCGAGTCGCCCGGATCGTGGACCTTCGAGGTGCAGGACATCCCGGCCATCGCCGAAGAGGCGCATAAGGTCGGCGCTTACGTCTTGCTCGACAATACCTGGGCCACGCCGCTGTTTTTCAAGCCGTTCGAACATGGCGTCGACGTCTCGATCCACGCCGCCACCAAATATATCGTCGGCCACTCCGACGCCTTGCTGGGCGTCGCCAGCGCCAATGAACGGGCCTGGTGCATCCTCAAGCACGGCGCCCACGACTTCGGCCAGACCGCCGGCCCGGACGATATCTACCTGGCTTTGCGCGGCATGCGCAGCATGTCGGTGCGCCTGCGCCAGCATTCGGAGAGCGGCATCCAGTTGGCGGAATACCTGCAGACCCAGCCGTTGGTGGAGCGCGTATTGCATCCGGCGCTGCCGTCGGATCCCGGCCACAAGCTGTGGCAGCGCGATTTCCTCGGCGCCAGCGGCCTGTTCACGATTGCCTTGAAAGAAGTCGGCCGGCCTGCGCTGTCGAAATTCTTCGATGGCTTGCAATTGTTCGGGATCGGCTTGTCGTGGGGCGGTTTTGAAAGCCTGGCTTTGCCGCTGGACAAACCGCCGACCCGCGTGGCGTCGGCAACCACCTACCCGAATCCGCTGGTGCGGATCCACGTCGGCCTGGAAAACATCGACGACCTGATCGCCGACATGGGCCAGGCGTTCAAGCGCATGGAGCAGGCGCTGTAGGCAGCCGGCCGGATCAGTCTAGCCCGGCATAGTCAAGCGGCAGCGCGGTAGTGTGCTTGATCTGTTCCATGGCGAAGCTGGCGTTGACGTCGAACAGCGCGTTCGACTGCGTCAGCTTCTGGTACACCGCGTCGTAGGCGGCGATATTCGGCACCACCACCCGCAGCAGGTAATCGATGTTGCCGCTCATGCGGTAGAACTCGACCACTTCGGGAATCAGTTTTACGGTATTGCTGAATTGCGCATACCAGCCGGCGTTATGCTGGTTGGTCTTGATCGATACGAATACCGTCACGCCGACATTGAGCTTGTTGGCGTCCAGCAGCGCCACCCGGCGCAACACCACGCCATCCTCTTCCAGTTTCTGTATGCGGCGCCAGCAAGGCGTCGACGACAGGTTGACCTTCTCGGCGATTTCCGCCACCGGCGTGCTGGCGTCTTCTTGCAGGATGGCCAGAATCTGTTTATCTATTTTATCCATGGTCGGTATGGTTCACGATGAGTGCTTGCGCAGTTGGCAGAAGCAGTTTAGCGCCACTTGTGCGGACGCAGTGGATTTCGAGTGTTTTGCCTATGTCCTCGATTGACTTTGCAGCCCGGGAAGCAGATATTAATGGCGCAACATCTATAAATACAAGAGGGAGACACAATTGCGCATTTCATTAGCAAAACCATTCCGCCTGCGCCCCATGGCCCGTGCACTGACATTGGCGACCCGTACCGCTGCCGTACTGGGCGCCGGGTTCGTCATCTGCGCGCCGGCCGGCGCTGCGAATTTTTCGCAGATGGTGTTTTTCGGCGACTCGCTGACCGATACCGGCTATTTCACCGGAGTGGGCAAGCAGCCGTCGTTCACCACCAACCCGGATCCCGTCTGGGCGCAGCTCCTGGCGCATAAATACGGCACCACCGCCAATCCGGCCGCGGTGCTGACGCCGAGCGGCGTGCAGGCGGCCGGCGGCACCGACTACGCAGTCGGCGGCGCGCGCGTGACCAGCCAGAACGGCTGGCCCGACGCCGCCACGGCGCCTTTGGTGCCGACCGTCGCCAGCCAGGTCCAGGCTTACCTGGCGGCCAATCCGCACCTCGACAGCAAGGGCCTGTATGCAGTCTGGGCCGGCGCCAACGATGTGTTCGGCTACACCCAGACCAATATCGCCGGCCTGCTCAATCCGGCGACGCAGACCGCCACCGCGGTGCAAACCATCCAGCAAGTCACCGGCGAAGCCGGCAACGTGGTCAGCCTGGTCAGGCAATTGCAGCAGGCCGGCGCCGGCACCGTGATCGTCATCAACCTGCCGGATATCGGCCGCACTCCGCAGGGCTCGTCGATCCCGGCGCTGGCCACCTTGTGGACGGCGGCTTCGACCAGCTTCAACGCCAGCCTGAACAACGGCTTGGGCGGCCTGGGCGGCAACATCGTCGCGCTCAACGCCTTCGGCCTGTTGCGGGAAGCGATCGCTAATCCTGGCCTGTACGGCTTCACCAATGTCACCGCACCGGCCTGCACCACCAGTTCTTCGTCGACCTGCACCACTTCGACCCTGGTTGCGCCGAACGCCGACAAGGCCTACCTGTTCGCCGACGGCGTCCATCCGACCGGCGCCGGCCATGCGATCCTGGCGCAGTATGTCGAATCGGTGCTGCAGGCTCCCGGCCAGATCGGCATGCTGGCAGAAGCGCCGCTGGCCGGCACCCAGGCTTTCACCCGCGTGATCGATGAGCGCCAGCGCCTGACGCCGCGCGCGGGGCAGGTCGAAGCCTATGCCGCGTATGACAATACCCACCAAAGCCTGGACCACAACGGCAACAATCCTGGCCTGGACGGCTCCTCCAACAGCGTGTCGGTCGGCGTCGACTACGCCGTCAACCAGAACGTTACGGTCGGCGGCGCTTTCGGTTTCGCCCATAACCGGGCGAATTTCGGCAACGATACCGGCGGCTTCAAGCTGGACCAGGCCATGCTTTCGGCCTACGCCCAATACCGCGACGGCGCCTGGGCTGTCAACGCGCTGGGCATGGCCGGCTCGCTGCAGTACAAGGATGTGACCCGCAATATCGCCCTGGGTGCGGCCACCCGCAGCGAGAGCGGCAGCAGCAACGGCCACCAGTTCCTGCTGCGCATCGGCGGCCAGTACGATTTCGATCTTGGCGCGCTGGTCCTGAGCCCGGTCGGCAACCTGACCTGGCAGCAGGTCAATGTCGGCGGCTACACCGAAAGCGGCAACGACAGCACGGCCATGAATTTCCAGTCGCAGCGGCGCAATTCGCTGGTGTCCAGCCTCGGCGCGCAGGTCAGCAGCAAGCTGACGCTGGGTCAATATGCGGTGCAGCCGTTCGCCAAGCTGGCATGGGAAAAAGAGTTTAAAGACAGCGAGCGCGATGTGCGCGCCAATGTGGTCGGCATGGCCGGCAGCTTCGGTTTGCCGGCATACCAGGGACCAGCCAACAGCGCGCGGCTTGATCTCGGCGCCAGCATTGCGCTGGCTGCGGATTTCAGCGCGTTTGCCAGCTACAGCGGCCAGTTCGCCGGCGGCAACAAGACCAATTCGTTCCAGGTCGGCTTGAAGAAAGCGTTTTGACCAGCTGTTGACATCCCGGGCAGAACCTGAGGGCCGCCAGCGTGTGAAAACACCGGCGGCCTTTTTCTTGGGCAGCGTTATTCCGGCGCTTTCGGCGCAGGCTTGACCGGCAGCGCCGGCTTGTCGCCCAGGTCCACCGCGGGCAAGCCGGTGTCGAGGCCCAGGTAATGTTCGATCAGGCCGAAGAAACGATCGTAGAACTGTCCGGCCGGAATCGTTTCGCTGGCGACCTTGACCAGCGAATCGGAAGTGCTGCCGATCGGCATCGATACCGAACCCAGCACGCTCAAGCCGACGCTGGCCGAGTTGTTGGTTTTCTTGAGCGCATAGCGGTCCTGGGTGGCGCTGACAAACAGCGTGCTGCTTTTGCCTTGCTTGTCGTTGGCGGCGCACACCACATGGAATTCGATTTCGACGTGGACGTCGCTCTCCGGCTGGAAGTGCTTGTGGCCGTCGACCAGGTCATCCTTGGCCTGCTTGATGATGTAGCCCTGGCTCAGCAAGGTGCGGCGCGCCGCTTCGCAGGTATCCGCGCTGGACTTGGCGAAGTCGTGGGAAAAAGTGCTGGTTTCGCTGAATTCCTCGCCTTGGTAAACCTTGGGCTTGGCGGTGGAGCAGGCGGCGAGGGCGCCGGCCAGCGAGACCAGCAGCGCGGCGCGCGAAAAACTGTACATCCTGGACATGAACGAAAACTCCTTGAGTCGGCTGATTTATAGCGGCGATGGCATTTTAGTCTATCGCGCGCTCGATTTTCAGCCGATTCGACAGAAGTCGAGGCGTTTCGTTGCAATCCTTGGAATTGTGCGTACTCACAAATCAAGCGGGAACAAGCTCTAGCTCAGGCCATCCTTGACCCGCGGACCACGGTGTATTGCTCGGAGTTGCCGGCAAGCCATTGTGCCGCCAGCTCGCGGTTGTCATGCTGCCATGGGTGGAAATCGCGGCGCAGGTAGGCTAGCAGCGGGCCGGTGCTGAGCCACACCAGGCCATGGCGGCCAAAGAAGAAACGGGCGGCGTCCAGCCAGGTGCCGGGCTTGAACAGCACGCGGTCGTGCCAGAGGTTGTTGATCGTTTGCCCGGCCGCCATCAAGGTGAAGTGCAGCATGGCAAAAGCATAACCGCGCATCCGCATCCGGTAGTCGCCGCCCAGCGTGTGGAGCAGGTCGAAAGCGACCGCCTTGTGCTCGGTTTCTTCTGCCGCATGCCAGCGCCACAGGGTCTGCAAGGACGGTTCCGCGCCTTCCAGCAGCGGCGGGTGGCGCAGCGTCAGGTCGGCCATCACCGCAGTGTAATGTTCCAGGGCCGCGGTAATCGCCAGCCTGCGCATGGCAGGAACCTTATGCTGGCGCCCCAGTGCGATCAGGTCGCCGGCCCAATGCTGCCAATGGTTATGCAATCCTTGCTTTTCCAGCTCGGCGTTGTACAAATCGTGCACGCGGCGGTGGGTGGCTTCCTGCCCGACAAAATCCTGGATCGTGGCGCGCAACGCGCTGTTCTCTGGGGAATCAGGCAGCGCTTGCGCGGCCTCGCGCACGGAATCGATGAATTCCTGCTCGCCGACCGGAAAGCTCATCGACAAGGCGTTGAAGTATTGGGTACGGAACGGTTTGCCTGCCAGCCAGTGGCGCGGGAAGCCTTGCGACAGGTCGACCAGCAGTTTTCTTACCATCAGTGATGTGGAGGTGTTCACGGGCCTGCCTTTGTCGATTTGCGATAGAACCACTATACTGAGCTTTATTCAGTTTTTAAACTCGCAACTTGCTCAGTTTTCGACAGGCACGGACATGGCCAAGCGTAATCCAGAATCCCACTCTGAAATCATGCGGAAATTGCCCACCCAGGAGCGGGCGCAGCGCACCATCGAGACCATTTTTGAAACCACTGCTCAGATTCTGGAAAGCGAGGGCCCGGCCGGCCTGACCACCAACAAGGTGGCGGAAAAGGCCGGTTTTTCGATCGGCACCCTGTACCAGTATTTCCCCAGCAAGGAAGCGATACTGACAGCCTTGATCGCGCGCGAGCGGCGGCGCGTGATGGACGAACTGGACGCACTGATGGAAAGCGCCGAGAACCAGGTCGGCCAGCTCGATCCGAAGACTTTCCTGCGCCAGTTCATCCGTATCAATATCGAGGGCCTGGGCAGCGGCCGCACTGCCAAGCGCGCCATGGTCCGTTTCGCCTGGCAGCACGATCACCACGAAGACATCACCCAAGCCCTGCGCGAGACGGCGGAACGGATCGCCATCAGCATGCAGCGGATCCACCATCCCAAGCTGCGGCCGCCGACGCCGGCCATGATGTTCGTGGTGACCCGCGCCGTCATCGGCGCCATCCGCAGCGCTTCGCTGGAAAAGTCGCCGCTGCTGGGCAGCGTCGAATTCGAAGACGAGCTGGTGCGGCTGGCCTGGGGCATGCTGTCGGAGCAGGACGATGCCTGACAATTTGCCAGATTCGGGAAGGGCGGCGCAAATGCTTATAATGCGTGAGTGCTGTCGTTCCGCCAGCCAAAAACCGATTTAGAAAAACGCGCATGAAATACCCGGCATTGCTGTCCTTTCAAGAAGTCCTTCCCCGGCTCAAGCAGTTCGACGCGGTCATCGATGCCCGCAGCCCATCGGAATTTGCCGAAGACCATATTCCCGGCGCCATCAATTGCCCGGTGCTGGACGATGCACAGCGGGTGCAGGTCGGCACCATGTACAAGCAGGTCAGCAGCTTCGAGGCGAAAAAGCTCGGCGCGGTGCTGGTCGCGCGCAATATCGCCCGCCATATCGAGACGCTGTTCCTGGACAAGCCGCGTGAATGGATGCCCTTGGTCTACTGCTGGCGCGGCGGCAACCGCAGCGGCGCCATGGCGCACATCATGGCGAAAATCGGCTGGCCGGTGGCGCAGCTGGACGGCGGCTACCAGTCGTACCGCAGGCATGTCAACGCCAGCCTGGCCGAACTGCCGCTGGGCTTGCGCTTCAGGGTAATCTGCGGCCCTACCGGCAGCGGCAAGAGCCGCCTGCTGCAAGTGCTGGCGCAACAGGGTGCGCAAGTGCTGGACCTGGAACAGATGGCGGCGCATCGCGGCTCGGTGCTGGGTAACTTGCCGAGCGAACTGCAGCCGTCGCAAAAAAAGTTCGAAAGCCGGCTTTGGGAGATGCTGCAAGGTTTCGATCCGCAGCGTCCGGTATTCGTCGAATCCGAGAGCAAGAAAGTCGGCAACCTGCGGGTGCCGGAGGTGCTGATGGCGTCCATGCGCAACTCGCCATGTTATGCGGTCGCGCTGTCGCGTCCGGACCGGGTGCGGCTGCTGCTGGAAGACTACGTGCATTTCATCGCCGACCCCGCCTTGCTGAATACCCAGCTGGCTTGCCTGGCTTATGTCCATGGCCGCGAGAAGGTAGCTTACTGGCAGCAGCTGAGCTTGTCGGGGCGCATCGAGGAGCTGGTCGACGAGTTGCTGCTGAAGCACTACGATCCGGCATACGCGCAGTCGATCAGGAGGAATTTCGACCAGTTTTCCGAGGCGCAGGTGATCGACCTGCCGGATATTTCGGACGCTGCCTTTGTGCGCGTGGCGCAACAGCTGCACCAAGAGAAATAAGCGCCGATGGCGCGTATACTGCATTCCTATCTTTGACTGACTTCATTTCAGGACTCGTATGCCCGATCCCGCTCAATCCAATATCCGACTGACTTCGTTTTCACATGGCGGCGGCTGCGGCTGCAAGATCGCGCCGGGCGTGCTGGCGGAAATCCTCAAAGGCTCGAGCGGATTTCCGGTGCCGAAAGAATTGATGGTAGGGATTGAAACCGCCGACGACGCCGCTGTCTACAAGCTCAACGACGAGCAGGCGCTGATCGCGACCACCGACTTTTTCATGCCGATCGTCGACGATCCTTACGACTTCGGCCGCATCGCCGCCACCAATGCGATTTCGGACGTGTACGCCATGGGCGGCACGCCGATCATGGCGCTGGCCCTGGTCGGCATGCCTATCGACAAGCTGCCGCTGGAGGTCATTGCCCGCATCCTGAAAGGCGGCGAGTCGATTTGCGCCGAAGCCGGCATCCCGATCGCCGGCGGCCACACCATCGATTCGGTCGAGCCGATCTACGGCCTGGTGGTGCTGGGCCTGGTCCATCCATCCAAGGTCAAGCGCAACGCCGGCGCCAAGGCGGGAGACAAGCTGATCCTGGGCAAGCCGATCGGCGTCGGCATCTTGTCGGCAGCGCTGAAAAAGGGCGCGCTGGACGCTGCCGGTTATGCCGCGCTGATCAGCAATACCACCAAGCTGAACAAGCCTGGCCGGCTGCTGTCGGAACTGGCCGGAGTTAACGCCCTGACCGACGTCACAGGCTTCGGCTTGCTGGGTCACATGCTGGAACTGGCGCGCGGCGCCAAGCTGTCCGCACGGCTGGAAATGGGATTGATTCCTTTGCTGCCGCAGGTGCAGCAGCTGGCCGAGCAGGGATATGTCACCGGCGCTTCCGGCCGCAACTGGAACGGCTACGCCAAGGACGTGACGCTGGCCGGCGGCATCACGCCGGTGCAGCGCAGCCTGCTGACCGACCCGCAAACCTCGGGCGGCTTGCTGGTTTCCTGCGATCCCGCGGCGGTGGAGCAAGTGCTGGAACTGTTCCGGCGCGAAGGGTTTGCCGAGGCTGCGGTCATCGGTGAAATGACCGCGGGCGGCGGCGTCGAAGTCGTATCCTGACTAGGCCCTGTTCTTGAAGAACAGCGTATCTCCCAGCCAGACGGCAATCATCGTCGCCCCCATCAACGGGAAGATGATGCCGAGCAGCGCCATATAGCCTTTCCAGCGCCTGATCGACGGCGGCGGCTGCAGCACGCGCTTCGGCGCGCCGATCGAATTTTGCGGACGGCGCTTCCACCACATGATGAATCCGGTCGCCGCCATTCCCAGCAGCGCCATTGAAATGGCGGCGCAGATCAGCTGGTTGGCCAGGCCGAAATACTCTCCCATATGCAAGGCAACGCCGAGCGAGACCAGCTTGGAGACCGGGTTGTACTCGGAAAAACGCATGTCCTTCATGATCTTGCCGCTGTACTGGTCGATATGCAGGGTGCGCTGCTGGTCAAGGTCGGAGCGGACGAATTCGCCGGCGCCCGGCGCATACGATGCGGTGAATACGCCGGAGCTCTTGCTTGGCAAGGCCAGCTGGTAGGTCTGCATGCCGTTGCGTGCGGCGATCGCCACCACCTGGTCGATCGCCAGGCGCTGCCGCGGCATCTCCTGCGACGTCGGCACAGTGGTGGCGCCGACCGCCCACGGGACGCTGGCCAGAGGCAGGTCCTGCATTTTCATGCCGGGCATGTCCGGCATCGAAGCATGCGCGTCTGCCGGCATGTCCGCATGATGGACTTGGGTTTGTTTTGCTGCTGCCTTTGGCGCCGTCTTTACCGGCGTAGAATCCGCCCAGGTAACCATTGCCTGGAAATTCTTGCCCCAGAAACCGGACCACGGCAAGCCGCTCATGATGAAGAACAGCGCGCCTATCGACACCCAGATGCCGGCTACCAGGTGCAGTTCGCGCCAGGCCGCACGGCCGCGCAGGCCAAGGCGCGGCAGCAGGGTGCCCCATGCCGAAAACTGCTTGCGCGGCCACCAGAGGGCGATGCCGGTGCCGACCATGACCAGGGTCCAGCAGGCCGCCAGCTCCATCAGCCAGCCGCCCCACTTGCCGAGCAGCAGGTCGCGATGGATTTGCCGCACCTGTTTCATCAGCCGGTGTTCGACGCTGAGCGTGCCCAGCACGTGGCCCGTATACGGATTGACGTAGACGCTGCTGCTGTCGCCGTCAGCCAGGCGGAATACCGCTTCGGTGCTGCGCCCCGGATCCTGGCTGACGGTGATCGAACTCGCCTTGGCGTCGGGCGGCAGCGCGTCGGCGGCGATGCCGAGCAGCTTGTCGTAGCCCAGCCGAGCCTGGCTGCCGACGGGCACGAACAGCTTGTCGCCGTAGAGGGCGCTTTCGATCTGCGGTTTGAAGACATAGATGGCGCCGGTGATGGCCAGCACGATCAGGAAGGGCATCACGAACAGGCCGGCATAAAAATGCCAACGCCACAGGATGCGGTAATTGCGCGACGAGACCGAACTGGTTTCGTCCGGCGCTTGTTGCTGATTTTTCTGCTGGAAAACTGTCTGCATGATTGTTCCTTGCTAAAAAGCGTGGGCCGGGTTGCGCCTGGTCAAAGGCTGACCTTGGCTTCCAGGTAGAAAGTCCGGCCTGGATAGGGGTAGTAGACGTAGTAGCGCTTGTCGGTCAGGTTGTCGATGCCGATTCCCAGTTCTGTGTTCCTGGTCGGCTTGAAGGTCAGCTTGGTGTCTAACACCAGGAAAGAACTGGTGCCGCCGAAGGTGCCGGGGTTGGTGTCGGTATTGGTCAGCGTGTTGTACTGCCGGCCCGAATAACGTCCCGCCAGCATCACGGTGGCCTGGTCGTTGACGCGGTAACTGCCGACCAGGTTGCTGCGCCACAGCGGGATACGGTAGAAATTCTTGCCGACGGTAGCCGGGTTCTTGCTGTTTTCCAGGATGATCGACCTGGTGTAGCCGACGCTGGCGCTCAGGTCCAGTCCGCGCAGGAACACGTCTTCGCCCGAATAGCTGAGTTCGATCCCGCGCGAACGCACGCGGTCGATGTTCTGGATGTTGGCGATGTTGGGGAATACCGTGGTGTTGGTCTGGCTGAACAGGGTGTTTTTCACATCGTCTTCAAACAGGGACATCCGCACCATGCCGTTGAAATGCGACCACTCGGCGCTCAGTTCTTTCGCCAGGTCGTTTTCAGGTTTCAGGTTCGGATCGTTGTTGACCAGCGTCGAGCCGGTCAGGCTGCCCTGGAACAGCTCGCTGACGGTTGGGAAACGGTAGGCGCGGCCGGTGGAAAAGCGCAAGGTCAGGTCGGATGTGGCCTGGTAAGACAGCGCCGCCTTCGGTGACCAGTAAGACAGGCTGCGACTGTCGTAACGCTTGCTGTAGCGCTGGGCGGCGGCGCTGGCGGCGCGTGCGCCGTCATAGGCGCGCCAGTCCTCATAACGCAGGCCGTAGGTCAGTTTCCACAGCTGGCTTAGTTGCCAGGCGTCCTGCGCAAACAGGGCCTGGGTTGCGGTCTTGCCGGCGAAGGCGTTGTTGAAGCTGCCGCCGTTGTTGCCGCGCCAGTTGTCCAGGTTGTATGTCGTGTTTTCCAGGAAATAATTATCGTAGTGATAGCCGAAAGTCGGCCAATGGCTGCCGGCGGCGACGCTTGCCGGCTTGTAGTCGGCCGCCAGGTCCAGGGTTTTCCAGCCTGAACCGTCGCCGTAGGTGGCGACGCCGCCCAGGTTGCCGGCGAGGCCGCTGCCGGCGGAGCGCGAGATGCTCTTCGAGACGTCGAAATACGAAGCGATCGCCGAATAGTTCCAGCCGCTGGCGTGGCGGGTTTTCAGCGTCAGGCCGTACAGTTGGTTTTCGCTTTCGCTGGCTGCCGGCGCAAAGAACGAGGCCGGCAGGTTGTACTGGTAGCCGCCGATATTGACCAGGCCTGAATACACCGGTTTGCCGTTAGCGTCGCGCAGGAAGGTCTGGGTGCTGTTGCTCACCTGCTGGCGCCAGTAGCCGAAGGTGAAGCCGGCTTGCAGGGTCGGCGTGATGTCGTAGGCAGCCTTGAACTTGAACTGGTCCTGCACCGCGCGTTCGGCGCCTTCGGCATTGACGCCGAAGATGGCGGCGGGGGCGCCGTTCGGATCGGTATATTGGTAAGCGCCCGTGACCGGCACCGCGGCTGCGGTCGCCGGCTGGCTGGAGCGCGGCTGGCTGGCGTACACGAAGGGCTGGCCGGCATTGCTGAGATGGTCTATGCCGAGCAGGAAGGACAGGTCGCCGACCTTGTTGCCGATCGCGGCGGTGCTCTTGTTGCCGTCGAAACGGCCGTCGACGCCGAACAGGCTGAACTGCTGGCTGAATACCTGGGCCTTGAACATTGCTTCCAGCCTGGTAGGCATCTTGGTCGTGATGGCGACCGTCGCACCCATCGAATTGCCGGGATACAGCGCTGAAAAGGGACCGTAGACCACATCCACCTGGGCGATGTCTTCTGGAAAAACCATCGACCAGCGCGGCGGAAAGCTATGGGTATTGCCGAGGAAATTGCTGAGCAGCAGGCCGTCGGCGTACACCAGGCCGCGCGCGGTTTGCGAAGTGCCGTTGCCGCGCACCGAAATAGTGGCGTTCTCGTCGCCGATAAAACGCTTGCGTATCGCCATGTTCGGCATGTACTTCAAGGCGTCTTCGGTATTGACGACGTTCAGGTTCTGCAATTGCGCGGCGGTGATCCGTTCGCTGCTGGCGGGCAGGTTGGGATCGAGCACCCGCTTTTCCCTGGCGCCGGTGACGAATACCTCCGGCACGGCGTGGCTATCTTCTTCTGCCGCCCAGGCGCATGGCGACAGCATGGGCAGGGCAAGCATGAGGGCGAACGATTGCGGCAGCCATGCTGCCGACAAGGTGGATAACTGGGTGGACGAGTGAGCGGACGGCTGGCGTGGCAAGCGCGGCCGCGAACAGTCGCGGCGCGATGAAGCACTCTTGGTTTGCGTGAGCAAAGCGAGCATAAATTCCCCTGGGCGTGAAACAAGATTCGTCCCCGGATTGCGCAGGCAAGCGGGGATAGGCGGTACTGCCGGTGAAAATCAGGAAAGGAGCAGGGGCGGGTCGAGCGGGTGAGTCTGGCCGCGGAATGGGCGTGGCGGGATGTAGTCGTAGGGCAGGAAGCTGGCGTGCGCGAAGGGCGCGACAGTCGCTTGCAGCAAATCGAAAGACGCCGGCGGCGGCGGGCTGTCGGCCAGCAGGGTGCAATAACCGCAGGCAGTCCAGTGGCCGGCGCCGGGCGCAGACGGCTTGCCATCGTCAGCCGGTGGTGGAGCGCTGACCAGTCCGGCCGCGGTGCAGATCCGGTTGTCTATCTGTATCGTCCCGGCCGCCTTGAGAGACTGGGAAACCGTCGGCATGAGGATGCCCAGCCAGATGGCAAACAGGCAGGCCCAGACCACAAGTTTTTGACGGCGGATACGTAACATGGATGACTTACGAGGACGCAAGCATTGCGCAGACAGGATGAAACGGGCCAATTATATATGATGACCGCGGCGCAAACCTGTCACGCCGGACGGCATTTTTTTATCGATTCCTCATGCGGCCGCTTTGTCTTTGCCGGCTGCCAGCTGCGCCTGCTTCATCTCGCTCAGCAGGCAATGCAGCATCTCGCTCGACAGCCCATGCAGCACCAGGCGGTAGCCGGCACCGAGGGTGGACATCGGCACCAGCGGATGCTTATTGTTCAACAGCAGCAGGTGCTGGGGTGTGTTGAGTATGGTGGCCGCGTACACCGCCATGGTTTCATCCAGCTGCAGCGAATTGGCGGCGCGCCAGAAATCGTTATCGGTCAGGAACAGCTGGTAGACCGGCGTAAAAATCTCGATGGCGGTCTGCAGGTCGATGAAGTTGAGAGCGCGCTGCGGCATGGCTGCCAGCGCCAGCGGCGGCTCGCTGATCATGCTGAAGTCGACCTCTTGCGCCGCCGCCAGGGTCTTGCCTTCGGTGCGCAGCTGCTGGTTGAGCCGGATCACGAAATTGAACAGGTTCAGGTCATGTTTCAAGAACAGCTCGTCGCCCAGGTCGTCGATCGTCAACGGCGTCAGCGGCGACAAGGCGACGCTGACCGGCGCGTTGCGCTCGATGAATTCGATGATCTGCGCGCCAAGGTGGAAGTGGCGCAGTATCAGCCAGTTGGCCTCGGGCGAAACGAATCCTTTCAAACCCCACACCAGCAGCCGGTGCAGCGTTTTCGAAGCCGACCAGCGCTTCGGCAGGATCGTCTTCAGGACCTGGATCAGGATGATCATCAGCCGCGCCAGCGGCCGTACGAACGGCAGCAGGTACTGGCGCGACGGCGACGCCAGGTCATGCAGCCAGGCGCTCTTGACCGGATCCGGCAGCGGCGTGCTGCCATCCAGGTAGAGCGCCAGCCAGGGATTGGGATCGCGCGGATCGTGCGCGCGCTGCAGGAAATCGTCGCTTTGCATGGTTTGGGCCCGGTAATTAATCTTGTATGTGTTCCAGCTGCATCAGGTACAGCTGCGCGGTGCGCCTGGCGGTGGCGTAGATAGCCTCGGCCGCCTGGGGATCCAGGGCCAGGGTGATCTCCACCGCGGTCAGCCAGCGCGCCAGATGGTGTTCGTCGTTGGCGCCATGGTATTCCAGGAAACGGAATGCCTGCGGCGGCAACGCGACCTGCTGGCGCAGCAAGGGCAGCAGCGCCGGCACGATCCGTTGTCCGGTGCCTTCGATAATGTAGATGGCGCCCAGCAGCCCGACCGGGTTGGAGGTGGAGGCCAACGCGTGCAGGTAGCTGTTGAGCGCTTCGCCGCCGGGATTGCGCTTGAGCGCTGCCAGAGGCAGTTCGCCGCCGGCGGCCTGGTAGTCCTGGTACAGGATCTGGAAATCGTTCTGCTCTTCGCCGGCATGGGTGGTGATCAACTGGCCGAGCGCGGCAAACTCGCCGTTGAGCGAGGCCACGGCTTCGCGCATCCACAAACTGCCTTCCTTCACTTGCGGGGTCCACTGCGCGGTCCAGTTACGGTAGGCGGCGACGTCGAAACGGCCGCTGACCAGGCGATGGATCACGGGGGTGCGCCAGGCTTGCGAACGGTAGTCTTGCCACAGGCTGGCCAGGCGCGTCAGCAGAGGCTGCAGCGGCAGCGGCGCGGCCTCGGGCTGATGCGGGGCGGAGATTGCCGGCATAGCGACGCTGGCGCCGGTATTGTCGCCCGCCGCCGCGGCAGGCTGCACCGATTCAGGCGCGTTCGCATCTTCCACCTCAAACAGCATGTAGGCGGCAGTGATGCGGCCCGACTCCGGTATGAAGCAGAAAATCTTTTCGCCGGCGCGCAGCGTCTTTTCCTGCAGGAATTCCGCCAGCATGATGAAAATCGACGCCGCGCCGGTATTGCCGCGGGTAGCCAGGTTGCTGTACCAGCGTTCAGGCGGGATGGTGAGTCCTGCTTTGGCCAGCAGCTCTTCAACCACCGGCATGAATTTGGCGGAAGAGTAGTGGCACAGGAAATGGTCGACCTCTTCAGACTTGATCCATCCGGCTTCCACCAGCTTGACGTACTCATGGATGCAGACATCGAACAGGTGCGGCAGCAGGCGGATGTCCTGGCGCAGCGACAATGCGCCGGCGGCTTCGGCTTCGCCGGAAGAGGCAAAGTCCAGGAACGATTTGCTGCGGTCTTCCGTCAGGCCGAGCTGCATGCAGACCGGATAATCGCCGGAAAAACTTTTCTGGTGCACCCATTTGAGCTTGATGCGCAGGCCGTTGCGCGATTGCGGCTGGCGGCTCAACAGCATCGCTCCGGCGCCGTCGGACAGCATCCAGCGCAAGAAATGGGCGTCGAAATCGCTCTGGTAGCCGCGCGGCGCAAAGCGGCTGCGCTTGAACATGCGCGACGGCATTTCGGCGGCGACCGCCAGCGCCCGCTGGTGCGTGCCGAGTTCTATCGCCTGCGCGGCAAATTCTATGGCGCTGACGCCGGCCGCGCATACGCCCTGGCTGGACAGGGTTTGCATGGGTGCTGCGCCCAGCTCGCCCTGGATCATGTTGGCAAAGCCTGGCATCAGGGCGTCGCCGCCGGATGATCCTACGCTCAGCAAGGAAACCTGGTCCAGCGTGGTGTCGGTCTGCCGCAGGCAGGCGCGGATGGCGCCGGCCGCCAGCTGGGCGTGGCTTTGCTCGGTATTGCCATCGGCGTCGATGGCGTAGTGCCGCGTCCGTATGCCGTTTTCGGCCAGGATGCGCTGCTTGATGCGGCCCGAGATGCGGTTGATCGGAGCGATATAGCGATCCATGTCGTCGTTGCCGACGGGCGCGCCCGGCAGGTGGAATCCTGCGGCGGCGAGATACACGCGATTGAACTCAGTTGGCATTCTTCTTCCCTGGCTGCATAAGGCTGCGGCTGGCACGGTGCGGCCGCAGCAGACTCAAAATGAAAGTACGGAACATGTAAGGCAGTAACGGCCCTGCATTCAGCCGCGGATGCACCAGGTGGCGGTAGCGCTGGTGCAGGGCGGGCAATTGCGTCCAGTGCGCGCGCGGATGGCGATGATGCGCCGTATGCAGGCCGATATTGAACAGCAGCGGATTGACCGGGCCCTCGAAATTGCGGGCGAAGTCGGTCGGCGAATGGCTGTCCGTATGGGCATGCTGCAGGTAATTGGTGGCCAGCAGCCAGTGCAAGCCGTGCAGCTGCGGCAGCAGCACCAGCAGCAGGAATTTGTGCCAGTCGAGCCAGGCCAGCAGCGTCCACAGCAAGGCCACCGCGAGGTATTGGCGCAGGAAATAGCGGAATACGCCGGCATGGCGCCGGCGCATGCGCAGCAGCCAGCGCCATATCAGCGGATACAGGACAAGCGCCGCCTGCGCCGGGTGCAGCAGGTAACCGAGCAGATGGTTGGTGTCGCCGCCGAAACGATAGGTGCGCGCTACATCCAGCGGGCCGTGGCGGTAGCGGTGATGGTTGCCGTTGTGCGCCGGATAGAATACGAAAGTGGGATGCCCTTGCAGCAGCGTGATCCAGAAATCGGTGAGGCGATTGAGTCGGCGCCCGTTCCAGATGCGCAAATGTGCATGGTTGTGATGGACGACGCCTGTGCCCAGGGTCAGGAACAGCAGCAAGCCGTATAGCAGCCCGTTCGGCAGCGACAGTTGCGGATGGCGCCAAAGATAGGCCGCCAGCAGCGGCAGGGCAATCAGATACGCCAGGCTTTGCCAGTCGCGGCGGTTACGCAGCATTCTGCTTCTCGTCCGGTTTCGCGCCGCGGGCAATCCTGGCTTCCGCCGCATCGGGCGCCAGTTCGGTGGCAAACAGCCGGTCCATGAACGGGAACATGAAGCCGTAATTGCCGCGGTAGCAGGCGTGGTGCAAATGATGGCGGCGGGCGCCGTTGAGCCACCAGCGGTCGCGGTCGGCGTCAGGCAGGTAATCGTAGTTGGAATGGCCGATGTTGTTGAACACGATGCTGAACACCGGCACGAAGGCCAGCGAATAGATGCTGAAGTCGTGCAGCAGCATGGGCAGCAGCAGTACATTGCCCAGCATCATGGCTTCCAGCGGCGTGAAGCTGTAGCAAGTCCATGGGGTGGTGACGACGGAACGGTGATGCGGCAGGTGGAAACGCTTCAGCCACGAAACATGCAGCAGCCTGTGGCTGAGGTAAAAATGCACTTCATTCCACACCACCATGAACAGGATTTCCAGCGCGATCTGCCAGCCCGGCGCTTGCACGGCCAGCCGGGCCCAGCCGAGCTGCAGCAAGCCCCAGGGGAACACCATGCCGGTGCCGAACAGGAATATGGTGACGGCGGATTCGCCCAGTTCGCGCCGCAGCTGCTGCGGCGCCAGCGGCCGCGGATCGAGCACCCGGCCATAACCGAAGGCGGGCAGGATGCGGCGGCTGAGCAGCCAGTTGAGGCCGCCGAAAACAAAATACAGGCAGGCAAAAAAAACGATGCCGACGCCCATGATGGTGTACCACTGACAGGTCAGGATGAAGTCGCGCATGAGATTGGATAGCTGGCTTTAGGAGCCGGTTCTTTTGATGATTGTCGCGAACGCATGTTGTCGTGACGCAACCCTAAATTTTGCGATGATAGCATGTTGCCAACGGTGTGCAGAGGGGGCGGGAACAATAAATATCACGGTCGGCCCGCTACCCCGGCAGGGCCGGAATCAGTCCAAAAGCGGCGCAACCGGCCTGGTCTTACATGTCGACCGGCTCGGGCCTGGCTTCCAGTTGCTGCAGCGATGCGATCAGGTCGACAAAGCGCTGGCCCTGGACCGTGACGTGCTGGCGCAGCAGGTCGGCCGCCAGCTCGCTGTCGCCGGCGATGATGGCTTGCACCACGCCGTCGTGCTCCTGGTAGGACACTTTCAGGCGGTCGCGCACCCGCAGCTGCAGCCGCCGGTAAGGCCGCAGCCGGCGCTGCAGCGATTGCGCCTGGGCTGCCAGGAAGGCGTTGTGGCTGCCTTCGTAGATGGCGCCGTGGAACGCTTCGTTCATGTAGAAATAGGTGTCGGGATCCTGGGCGTCGCGCGCTTCCATGCATGCCTGGTGCGCCGCCAGCAGGCTGGCCTGTTCGTCGCCGGACATGCGGCGCGCCGCCAGCCGTCCGCACATCGCCTCCAGTTCCGCCATCACTTCAAACATCTCCACCAGCTGGCGCGGGCCGATTTCGGCGACCACCGTGCCGCGCCGCGGCCGCGTCACCACGATGCCCATCGAGGCCAGCTGGATCAATGCCTCTCGCACCGGCGTGCGGGACACGCCGAACTTGATTGCCAGGTCGGTTTCATCAAGGTGCTGGCCTGGACGAAACTCGCCAACCGCGATCATCTCTTCGATGGTTTCGCGCAGCGATTCCGAGCGATTTTTTGTCGTGAGCATAATTGGGCCGTTTCTGGGATAAAGGCTCTGTTAGGGAGTAAATTGAACATTTGTGCTGGCCGTAGCTGGCGCGCTGCTGCGTTGCCCGCCGCTTGCAGTGCTAGCACTGCGGCGCGTCGGGCGCCTTGCTTCGCATCCAGCTACGGCCGCCCAAATGCCCAATTTACTCCCTAACGGAGCCGTGTATTCGAGATTTGATTGTAAGGCGTATTTATTCGTTGACATAAAAATGTTTTATGGAATATTGTGTATACAAGGAAACGAAAAAAGAATACATAGCATCTATCTTCAGCAATAACCGCATGAAAAGTAGCTAAAACTGTATCGATGGTTTTTCCAACAGAGGAGAGGGGATATGTCTTTAATCAGCAGGAGGACGGTGCTGGGCGCGCTCGCGAGCACACCGTTCTGGTCAATGTCGTCAGTCTGGGCGCAATCAGGCGCCTTGAAAATTTCCCACCAGTTCCCCGGCGGCACCATCAGCGAAGGCGACTTCCGCGACCGCCTGACCCGCATGTTCGCAGCTGAAGTCGGCAAGCGCACCAACGGCAGCCTGAAGTTCGAAATCTATCCCGGTTCGTCGCTGATGAAGACCAATTCCCAGTTCTCCGCATTGCGCAAAGGCGCCCTGGATTTTTCCCTGGTGCCGCTCAACTATGCCGGCGGCGAAGTGCCGGAAGTGAATATCGGCCTGATGCCTGGCCTGGTGACTTCGTATGAACAAGGCGCGGCCTGGAAGAATTCGGAAGTCGGCAAGGAACTGTCGCGCATCCTGCTGGAAAAGGGCGTCATCATCGTCAGCTGGATCTGGCAAGCCGGCGGCGTCGCGTCGCGCGGCAAGCCGATCGTCGATCCTGCCGACGCCAAGGGACTGAAGGTGCGTGGCGGTTCGCGCGAGATGGACCTGATCCTGAAAGAAGCCGGTGCCGCCGTGGTGACCCTGCCTTCCAATGAAATTTATGCGGCAATGCAGACCGGCGCCATGGATGCTGCGATGACGTCGTCGACCTCGCTGATTTCCTTCCGCCTGGAAGAAGTCTCCAAGAGCCTGACCAGCGGCCGCGACAAGGCCTATTGGTACATGCTGGAGCCGTTGATGATTTCCAAGGCGACCTTCGACCGCCTGACCAAGGAACAGCAGGCAGCGGTGATGGCGGTCGGCGCCGAGATGGAAAAGTTCGCCACCAGCGCGGCGCGGCTCGACGATTCAGGCGTCGCCGCGGTATACCAGCGGGCTGGCGCCAAGGTGGTCGACTTGAATGCGGCCACGGTCAAGAAGTGGCAGGACATTGCGCGCAACACGGCGTGGAAGGACTACGCCGCCAGGAACGACAATTGCGCCAAGCTGCTGAAACTGGCTGAGAAACTCCTATGAGCCACGGCTTCGATACGAAGCCGAATGCCGGACCCGCCTTGCCTGCCGCGCCGGACAACCCGGTAGTGGCGGCCTTGTCCGGCATCCTGGAACGCTTCAATAAACTCGCCCTGTATCTTTCCATGGCAGCGCTGATGCTGACCTCGCTGATCATGACGTATTCGGTGGTGGCGCGCTATTTCTTCCATGTCCCCACCGACTGGCAGGACGACGCCACGGTGTTCATGCTGGTCGGCGTGATCTTCCTGTGCGCGGGTTATGCCCAGTCGTACCGCGGCCATATCGGCATCGAAGCCTTGTCCTCGATATTGCCGGCCGGCGTGAATGCGGTGCGCCTGCTGCTGGTCGACCTGGTCTCTTTCCTGTTCTGCGCTTTCTTCTCCTGGAAATCGTGGGCGCTGTTCCATGAAGCCTGGTCGGAAGGCCAGACCACCTCATCCACTTTTGCGCCGCCATTGTGGATTCCCTATTCGCTGATGGCGCTTGGCATGACGGCGCTCACCTTGCAGCTGCTGGTGCAAGTGCTGGCGCGCCTGACCGACCGTCCCACATCCGTTAACCCTGTCCCGGGAGAGCAATGAGCCCGCTTGCCTTAGGTGCCTTGTATGGCTTCGTCACGATTGTCGTGATGTGTTCCGGCATGCCGATAGCGTTTGCGCTCGGCGTGGTCGCGACCAGTTTCATGTATTTCTTCATGCCCGCGTCGTCGCTCGATACGGTCACGCAAAACGTCTACGAGGAAATCGCCTCGGTCACCTTGCTGTCGATCCCGCTGTTCATCCTGAAAGGGGCGGCGATCGGGAAATCGCCCGCCGGGCGCGACCTGTATTCGGCGATCCATGCCTGGCTGAGCAAGGTGCCGGGCGGCCTCGGCATCGCCAACGTGTTTGCCTGCGCCTTGTTCGCGGCGATGGCCGGTTCTTCGCCTGCGACCTGCTCGGCGATCGGTTCCGCCGGCATCCCGGAAATGCGCCGCCGTGGGTATTCGCCCGGCTTCGCGGCCGGCATCATCGCCGCCGGCGGCACGCTCGGCATCCTGCTGCCGCCTTCGATCACCATGATCCTGTACGCAGTGGCGTCGGAACAATCGCTGGGCCGGCTGTTCCTGGCCGGCGTCGGTCCCGGCGTATTGCTGGTGATCCTGTTTGCCGGTTATGCCGTGTACCGGGCGCGCAAGGAGTATCGCCTTGCGCACCAGGTCTATAGCGAAGGCGGCGCCAAGTCGGCCTACCTGGACGACGAGCATTTCACTTTCGCCCAGAAAGTCGAGATGCTGCCGCGCGTGCTGCCGTTCCTGATCTTGCTGATCGGCGTCATGATTGCCTTGTACGGCGGGTTCGCCACGCCGTCCGAAACCGCCGGCCTGGGCGCCTTGCTGGCGATCGTGCTGATCGCGGTGGTGTACCGCATGTGGCGCCCGCGCGACCTGATGCCGTTCCTGAATTCGACCATCAAGGAATCTTGCATGCTGCTGCTGATCATCGGCATGTCCTTGCTGTATTCATACGTCATGAGCTACCTCCACATCAGCCAGTCGGCGGCGCAATGGGTAGTCGCGCTGCACCTGTCGAAATGGCTGCTGCTGGCGGTGATCCTGCTGATGGTGATCGTGCTTGGCTTCTTCCTGCCGCCGGTATCCATCATCCTGATGACCGCGCCCATCATCCTGCCGCCGCTGCGCGAAGCGGGCTTCGACCTGATCTGGTTCGGCGTGGTGATGACGGTAGTGATGGAAATGGGGCTGATCCATCCGCCGGTGGGCTTGAACCTGTTTGTCATCAAGAATATCGCGCCCGACATTCCCTTGTCGGATGTGATCAAGGGCACGCTGCCGTTCCTGCTGCTGATGTTCCTGGCGATCATCCTGCTGTGCCTGTTTCCAGGCATCGTCACCGGCTTGCCTGATTTGCTGATGGGAGCCCGATGATGGAAAACCGGCGCTGGGATCTGCGCAACAGCAACCGCGAACAGCGCCTGCAGCGCGCCGCCAATCTCCTTGGCGGCGCCTGCAAAGGCAAGGTGGTGGACGCGGGGCGGATTGCCGACCTGCTGTACAGCGTGCTGGAGTCCGGCGACCGCGTTTGCCTGGAAGGCAACAACCAGAAGCAGGCCGATTTCCTGGCCAAGGCGCTGGCCCGGCTCGATCCTGCCCGTGTCAGCGGCTTGCACATGCTGCTGTCGGTGCTGGCCTTGCCCGAGCACCTGGACGTATTTGAAAGCGGCGTCGCCGAGCGCCTGGATTTTTCGTTTTCCGGGCCGCAGTCGGTGCGCCTGGCGCGGCTGGTGGCGGCCGGCAAGCTGAATATCGGCGCTATCCATACTTACCTGGAATTGTTCGGCCGCTACTTCGTCGACCTCACGCCGCGGGTGGCGCTGGTGGCGGCGCAGGCGGCGGACCGCCACGGCAACCTCTACACCGGGCCGAATACCGAAGACACGCCGGCGATTGTCGAAGCCACCGCTTTCAGCGGCGGCATCGTGATCGCCCAGGTCAACGAGATAGTGGATACGCTGCCGCGCGTCGACATCCCGGCCGACTGGGTAGGTTTTGTGGTGCAGGCGCCGACGCCGCACTATATCGAACCGCTGTTTACCCGCGACCCGGCGCAGATTTCCGAAATCCAGGTCTTGATGGCGATGATGGCGGTCAAGGGCATCTACGCAGAATATGAAGTGCAGCGCCTGAACCACGGCATCGGTTTCGACACCGCGGCCATCGAACTGATCCTGCCGACCTATGCCGCTTCGCTGGGCCTGAAAGGCAAGATCTGCCAGCACTGGGCGCTCAATCCGCATCCGGCGCTGATCCCGGCGATTGAAGCAGGTTTTGTCGAATCGATCCATTCCTTCGGTTCCGAACTCGGCATGGAGGACTACATCCGGGCGCGCCCGGATGTGTTTTTCGTCGGCGGCGACGGCTCCATGCGCAGCAACCGCGCCTTCAGCCAGGTGGCCGGCCACTATGCCTGCGACATGTTCATCGGCTCCACCCTGCAGATCGATTTGCAGGGCAACTCATCGACCGCGACTGCCGGCCGCATCGCCGGTTTCGGCGGCGCGCCCAACATGGGCGCCGATGCGCGCGGACGGCGCCACGCCAGCCCGGCCTGGCTGAAAGCCGGGCGCCAGGCGCGCGACGGCAAGAACCTGATCCCGCGCGGACAAAAGCTGGTAGTGCAGATCGTCGAAACTTTCCGCGAGCACATGCAGCCGGCCTTCGTCGAACGGCTGGACGCCTGGGAACTGGCGGAACAGGCCGACATGGCGATTCCGCCGGTGATGATCTACGGCGAAGACGTCAGCCATATCCTGACTGAAGAAGGGCTGGCCAACCTGCTGCTGTGCCGTACCGACGAGGAACGAGAGCAGGCGGTGCGCGGCGTCGCCGGCTACACGCCGGTCGGACTGGGGCGCGACAAGCGCATGGTGGAGAACCTGCGCGACCGCGGCATCATCCAGCGGCCCGAGGATCTCGGCATCGACAAGCGGCTGGCTACGCGCGACCTGCTGGCGGCGAAAAGCATGAAAGACCTGGTGCGGGCCTCGGGCGGTTTGTACGATCCGCCGAAACGCTTCAGAAACTGGTAGCAGCGAGCAGAAGGGCAAGGAGCGGTTGATGGAAACCTTGAATTTTCGTTTTGAACATGGCCAGCGCCGTTTGCCGCCGCTGGCCCAGCTGTCCGGCGTGGTCAGTTCGGGCAACCTGGAAGTGCTGGTCGAACCGGCGGCGCTGAACGGCGCCTGCACGATTGAAATCAAGACTGCCGCGCGCGGTTTCGGCGCCATCTGGGAAGCGGTGCTGGGCGATTTCCAGCAGCGCTGGCAGCTGGCCGACGCCCATATCGCCATCAACGACATGGGCGCCACGCCGGCGGTAGTCAGCCTGCGCCTGGACCAGGCGTTGCAAGCCATGACCGGGAGCGCGCCATGAACAGCTACCTGGAGGCGAACGCCCGCGAACGCCTGGCCGCGGTGCTGGATGCCGGCAGTTTTTACGAATTCCTGCCGCCGGCGCTGAAGATCGTCAGCCCGCACCTGGCGCAGCTGGATGCGCCGGTATCGTTTGACGACGGCGTGGCGATCGGCCAGGGACGGCTGTTCGGCGAATCCGTATTCGTGGCGGCGCAAGAGGGCGGTTTCATGGGCGGCGCGGTGGGTGAGGTGCATGGCGCCAAGCTCACCGGCCTGCTGCTGCGCGCGGTGCGCGAGCGGCCGTTTGCAGTGGTGCTGCTGCTGGAAAGCGGCGGCGTACGTCTGCATGAAGCCAATGCCGGCCTGATTGCGGTATCGGAAGTGATGCGCGCCTTGCTTGAGGTGCGCGCCGCCGGCATTCCCGTGATCGTGCTGGTCGGCGGTTCCAACGGCTGTTTCGGCGGCATGGGCATCGTCGCCCGCTGCGCCAATGCGATCGTGATGTCGGAAGAAGGGCGGCTGGCGATGTCGGGGCCGGAAGTGATTGAAACCGCCAACGGCGTCGAAGAATTCGATTCGCGCGACCGGGCGCTGGTATGGCGCACCACCGGCGGCAAGCATCGCTACCTGCTGGGCGATTGCCAGGTGCTGGTGGCCGACGACGGCGCCGCGTTCCGCCAGGCTGCCTTCGGCCTGGCGCAGGAATGCCATGCCGACGCCGCCGGCATCGGCTTGACGCTGGCGGCGCTGGAGGCAGAGCAGCGGCTGCTGCAAGACCGTATCGGCAGTTTCGGCCAGGCGCTCGACCCGCTCGATATCTGGACCCGGATCGGCGTCGCCGACGCTGCCGGGCTGCCGGTGCTGGAAGCCGAGGCATTTGTCGCCGCCACCGCCAAGCTGCGGCTGGGAGCCTAAGGATGGGCATGGACTGGAAAACCCTGGCAGCGACCTTGTTCCCGGACGGCCATACGGTGGTCGAACAAGATGATTTCCTGACTGGCACGGCGCAGCTTGACGGCGGCACCGTGACGGTGATCGGCACCACCGGCCACGCGGCGATCGGCGTCGAAATCGCGCTGCTGCAGGCGCAGGCGATCCTGGCCACGGTGCGCCAGCATCCGCAGCGTTCCATCGTCATCCTGATCGATACCCAAGGCCAGCGCCTGCGGCATCGCGATGAAATGCTCGGCATCAACAGCTACATGGCGCACCTGGCCAAGTGCATCGACCTGGCGCGGCGCCGGCAGCACAAGATAGTCGGCCTGGTATATGACCAGGCCTTGTCCGGCGGCTTCATCACCAGCGGCCTGATGGCTGACGGCTGCTATGCCTTGCCGGAAGCAACCATCCGCGTCATGGGGCTGGCGGCGATGGCGCGCATTACCAAGGTGCCGGAGGCGAGGCTGACGGAGCTGGCCAAGAGCAATCCGGTATTTGCGCCAGGGGCCGTCAATTACCTGCAGATGGGCGGCGTCGAAGCCATCTGGCAGGCCGACCTGGCGCAGCAGCTGGTGCAAGCGTTGCGCCAGGCCAGCCCGCAAGACCGGCGCAGCGCAGCCGGCCTGCAGCGCGGCGGCCGCAGCCTGGCCTGGACCGTAGCGCAGGCAGTGATCGATCATGCCGGCCCGCCATAGCCTGGTCTGGCTGAGCGCCGACGGCTGGCAGCGCGCTGCGCAGGCGGCGCCGGCGGATTATCGGGCCGTGCTGGCGCGCTGGCAGTCGCGCGACTGGCCGGCCGTCCTGTGCCGCCGCCAGCCGGATACCCCGGAAGATCAATTGTGCCTGGGCCTGGCGCTGCCTCCCGACGCCAATGGCGACAAGGGCAGGGTCCCGTTCCAGGCGCAGTTTGGCGATGTCGGGCGGATCACCGATCCGCTGGCATTGCGGGCCGCCTTGCCGCATGCGCCGCCAGCCTGGAGCCGGGCGCTGCATGCTTTTGCCGGCGATTGCCTGCACAGCGGCATCGCGCTGCGCATCTATGGTTCGTGGGCCTGGCAGATACTGACCCAGCAGAGTTACCTGACCCGGACTTCCGATATCGACTTGCTGTTTACGCCGGGCAGCAGGCAAGAATTCAGGCGCGGCATCGCCTTGCTGGCGCAGTACGCGGCGCGCTTGCCGCTGGACGGCGAAGTGGTCTTTGCGGACAGCCAGGCGGTGGCCTGGAAGGAATGCTGGCAGGCGCTGCAGGCCGGCAACGGGCAGCAGGTGCTGGTCAAGACGCGCAGCGCGGTCAGGCTGGCGCCGATGGCTGACCTGGTATCGACGCTGGAAAATGCATGATGCTGAGCGGCCGCACCGCCGAGCCGCGCCTGCCGGCATCGCCCCAGCTGCGCCGCCAGGGTAGCGCGCACGAGCAGGGCCCACGCCAGCAACGGATGTTTTGCCTGGCGGCCGGGCGGCTGGCCTTGCGCAGCCTGTACCGCGAATTGCAGCTGTATCCCAAGCCGGGCCTGGTGTCGCTGCTGGACAGCGGCAGCCACGACGACATGGATGCGTCTACCTTCATGCGCAGCCTGTTCGCGCTGCGCCATTATTTCATCCGCATCACCCAAGCCGGCATGGCGGGCAAGGAGTTCGCGGTGCTCAAGCAATTGGGCCTGGAGGCCGAACAAGCCATGTTGCGCGCCACCGGCGGCGTCAATACCCACCGCGGCGCGATCTTTTGCCTCGGCCTGCTGTGCGCCGCCGCCGGCTATTGCCATGGCCGCCGCATGCCGTTGTCGGCGGCTGCGGTCCGCGCCACGCTGCTGATACAGTGGGGCGACGCCTTGGGCCGCCACATGCACGAGCGGGCCGGCGTTTCGCACGGCCGCCAGGTGGCCCAGCAATACGCGGTAAGCGGCGCCAGCGAAGAAGCTGCGCTGGGATTCCCGTCGCTGTTCGAGATCGCCTTGCCGCGCTTCCTGCAAACGCTGGGCGCCGCACGCGGCTACGACGCCGCTGCCGTTGACACCTTGTTCACGCTGATGGCGGGCATCAGCGACACCAACCTCTACCACCGGGGCGGGCTGGACGGCGCCGCCAAGGTCAAAAGCAGCGCCCGCCAGTTCCTGGATGCAGGCGGCTGTGCAACTGATGACTGGCGCGAACGCGCAATTAGTTGCCATAAGGTATTTATTCAGGATAAGCTGTCGCCCGGTGGCGCAGCCGATTTATTGGCCGCGACTTATTTTCTGCATGGACTAAGCTACTTGCGGTGATTGCAAGATAGCCGATCGGCCCTGCTGCCATTGCCTTTATACGCACATCAATTAATCCGTCATTATTTCTGGAGTACAAATGAAGAAGTTGTCTTTGGCTGTCAGCATCGGCCTGTTTGGCTTGTTTGGTATTGGTAGCGCTAACGCTAACGCAGAACCGGGCATCACCTCGAATACCATCGTCATCGGCCAGTCGGCCGGCTTTACCGGCACCGCCGCCGAAGAAGTCAAGCAGGCGACCGCGGGCGCGCAGCTGTATTTCGATATCGTCAACAAGCAGGGCGGCGTGTTCGGCCGCAAGATCGTGCTGGAATCGCTGGACGATGGTTTCGAGCCGAAGCGCACGGTTGAAAACACCCGCAAGCTGCTCAATGAAAAGAATGCCTTTGCCCTGTTCCTGTATCGCGGCACGCCCACTACCGAATCGATCCTGGGCGCCATCAACGACGCCAAGGTGCCCTTGATCGCGCCGGTCAGCGGCGCTACCTCCTTGCATGAGCCTATGCAGCGCTACCTGTTCAATGTACGTTCTAAATATCGCGATGAAGTAGGGACGGCCATCGAACAATTGTCGGGCATGGGCTTGCAGCGTTACGCGGTGCTGGTGTCCAACGATTCGTTCGGCAACGACGTCTTGGAAGGCTTGAAGCAGGCGATCAAGAAATACAAGCTGCCGGAACCGGTGGTCGCCAATTACGAACGCAATACGGTCGAGGTGCAAGGCGCGGTGAAAAAGATTTTCGACGCCAAGCCGCAAGCCGTGCTGCTGATTTGCACCGCCAAGCCATGCGCCGCTTTCATCAAGGAATATCGCCAGGCCGGCGGCCAGCAGCAGTTGATTGCGTTGTCGAATGTCAGTTCGCAAGTGTTCCTGCAAGGTTTGGGCAAGGATGCGCGCGGCCTCGGCATGACCCAGGTGTTCCCGAATCCGAGAAGTTCAAGCACGCAGATTTCCAAGGAATTCATGACCGCGCTCAAGACCCGCAGCGAATTGTCCGATTCCTATCCGACGCTGGAAGGATTCATTTCCGCCAAGGTATTGGTGGAAGGACTGCGCCGCGCCGGCAACAAGCCGACCCGCGAAAGCCTGGTGAGCAGCCTGGAAAGCATGGGCGGTTACGACCTCGGCGGCATGTCGCTTAAATACGGCCCGGGCAGCCGCGACGGCCTCAGCTTCATTGAACTGACGGTGATCGGCAAGGATGGCTACGTACTGCGCTAGGCAAGTTCGGCAAGTCAAGCCGGGTGCGGGCCGGACATGAGCCTGCGCCTGGCGATCCTGTGTCCCGGCCAAGGCGGGCAGCATGCCGGCATGTTCGACTTGCCGTGCACCGATCCGGCCACTGCGGCGGCGCTGCAGCAGTGGCTGCCGGAAGCCGCGCCGGGATTGCCGCTGGAGCAGGTGCTGGCTGACGATGCGCTGTTGTTTTCAAACCGGCTGGCGCAGCCCCTGATCGTGGCGGCGACGGCCGCGGCCTGGTCGGCGTTGCAACCCTCGTTGCCGGCGCCGGCGCTGGTGGCCGGATACAGCATAGGCGAACTCACGGCCTACCACGTGGCCGGCGCCATTTCGGCGCCGCAGGCGATCCGGCTGGCGGCATCGCGGGCGCAGCTGATGGATGCATGCCTGCAGGCAGCGGCGCCGCAAGTCTTGTGCGCGGTGAGCGGGATGGCTGTGCGCACGCTGAACGCCATGCTGGCGCCAAGGAATTTATATCTCGCGATTGAAACCGATGCTGACAGCTGCATCGTCGGCGGCCTGGCCCGGGACATGGCTCTTGCGGCAAGCGAGATCGAACGCCTGGGCGGGAAAATCCGCCAGCTGCCGGTGACGGTGGCTTCCCATACCCCCTTGATGGACGGCGCGGTCGAGCCGTTTTTGCAGCTGCTGCGCCCGCAGTTTTCCGCAGATCCGCAGGCGCCGGTGCTGTCGGGTTTAAGCGGGCAGGCGGTGTCAAAAAAAGAACAGGCGATGACTGTGCTGTCGCGGCAGCTGGCGCAGACCATACGCTGGAGCGATTGCATGGATGCCTGCGCCGAGCAGGGCATCACGGCGGCGCTGGAGCTGGGGCCGGGGGCCGCGCTATCGCGCATGCTGCAGGCCAGGCATCCGCAGATTGCCTGCCGCTCGATAAGCGAGTTCCGCTCGCTGCGCGGCGTAGCCGGCTGGCTGCAGCGGTTGTGACGCGGGTTGCCGTCAGATTTTCTCGGCTTCCGGCATCAGCCGCAAGATGCTTCTCTCGTAAGCCAGTTAGTCGGCCTGGGCCAGTTCGACCAGGGGCGCGGCGGCGATAGCCGATGAACCGGTTGCTCATGCTAAATTAGCGCACCGCTACCACATCAACCCGAAGGATTTTAATGCGCCGACTGCTGATCGTCCTGTTCTACCTGCCGCTCCTGGCGCATGCAGCTGCGGCCCCTGCGCTTGCCGGCGTGTGGCGCGGCAAGCTGGGCAATGCAGAGATTGCCGCCTGCTTCAACAAGGCTGACGGCGGCGAAGCGAACGGCAGCTATTATTATGTGCGCTACAAGAAACCGATCCAGCTGAAAATGGAAGCAGGGCAGGCGGGCTGGAAAGAAGGCGACGGCACCGGCGCATGGACGCTGGAACCACCCGCAGGCGACAAATTGCTGGGCAGCTGGCGCAATCCGAAAGGCGGCAAGCCGCAAGCGCTGGCGCTGGCCCGGGTCAGTTGGGACGGTGAAGGAAATGCTTGCGGCAGCGACGCCTATAACCTGGAGCTGGAAGTTTTACCGGCGCTGCAGGTTGGCAAGGTGCAGGAATTCGAGGGCAAGAAATACCGCACCCTGCGGATTGCCGATGTCGTCACGCTTGAATTGCTGGAGCCAGGCGACCGGCTGGCCGGCCTCAACCGGACGCTGCGCGCCGACCTGCCCGGCAAGCCCAAAGACATCGCCGACTATTTTGCCACGCGCCGCCGGTTTCTCGGCGACATGGGCCTGGCGGCAGAAGATGAAACGCATACTGAACCGGTGTTCTGGTCAGCACGCTGGATCACCATCAATTTTTACCGCTGGGCCGCGGGATACGGCCGCAACGGCATCACGCTCGACTACCGTACCTGGGACCTGCAGAGCGGCGAGGAGATCAACCTGTGGCAGTGGTTCATCGCCAAACCGCCCGACGACAACGCCAATCCGTTGCCGGACAAGCTGAAAAAATTCCTGTTCAAGAACCTGAAACTGGATAAGGAATGCCAGGGCGGCTACAAGGGTGAAGGCGATTATCGCGTATCGCTCAAGAACGACGGCATGCAGTTCTGGGAAGAGGCATACGGCACCGGCTGCGAGCAAGATTTCCTGGTCCCTTATGCAAAACTCGGCCCGTACCTGACGCCTCAAGGAAAGGCAGCCTTGCGCGACAAGCTGGACCGCTGATCACGCATGTCCCGCCTGGGGTGTTGTGTCTGCTCCAGGCAGTGAGCGCATCAGGATCTCCACCGCATGTTCGCGCTGGTCATCTATCAAAGCAATCGCGCTATCTTCCTGCGCCGCGCCATCTACCTTGAAATGGGCGATGGCGTCCTCGGCAGCGGTCTGCGTTACCACTATCTTGTACATGGTGTCTCGGTATCGATAATCCATGCTATAGGTATCCCAGTCGTGCGGCAGGCACGGGGCGACGTGCAGCTTGTTGCCTTCCAGCCTCAGGCCCAGCAGCGATTCCACGATCAGGCGGTACATCCACCCGGCCGACCCGGTGTACCAGGTCCAGCCGCCGCGGCCGACGTGCGGTGCTCCGGCGTAGACGTCGGCCGCCACCACATAGGGCTCGACCTTGTAGATGGCGATTTTTTCGGCAGTCTTGCCGTGGTTGAGCGGATTGATCAAACGCATCAGTTCCCACGCGCGCTGGCGGTCGCCCAGCTTGGCGAACGCCATCACGGTCCAGATGGCGGCATGCGTATACTGCCCGCCATTTTCGCGCACGCCGGGAACATAGCCGCGGATGTAGCCCGGGTCCTGGTCGGATTTGTCGAACGGCGGATCCAGCAGCTGGATGATGCCGTCTTTGCGCCGCACCAGGCGCTGGTCGACTGCCTGCATCGCAGCCTGCACCCGTTGCGGATCGCCGGCGCCGGACAGCACCGCCCAGCTTTGCGAAATCGAATCGATCTGGCATTCGACATTCTGGGCGGAGCCGAGCGGCGTGCCGTCGTCGAAATAGGCGCGCCGGTACCAGCCGCCGTCCCAGCCGTTCTTGGCGATGTTTCCCTGCAGCCGGCCGGCCTCGGCACGGCAACGGTCGGCGAATGCCTGGTCCTGCTGGCCGAGCGCGACTTCGGCAAATCCGGCCAGCACGTCGTACAGGAAAAAGCTGAGCCAGACGCTTTCGCCTTTGCCTTTGTCGCCGACCTTGTCCATGCCGTCGTTCCAGTCGCATGATCCCATCAGCGACAAGCCATGCACGCCAAATCTCAAGCCTCTCTCGATGGCGCGCACGCAATGCTGGTACAAGGTTGCGGCCTGGCTCGAATGGCTTGGCAGGTCGTAGTAGGAATCCTCGTCCGGATTGACCGCGCGGCCTTCCAGGAAATGCACGCTCTCGTCCAGCACGCTGCGGTCGCCGGTGCTGCTGACGTAACGGTGGACTGCCAGCGGCAGCCACAGGAAGTCGTCGGAGCAATGGGTGCGCACGCCGCGGTCGCTGGGCGGATGCCACCAGTGCTGGACGTCGCCTTCGATGAACTGGTGGGCGGCGCACAGCAGCAGGTGGGCGCGCAGCAGCTGCGGCTGGCAGTGCACCAGCGCCATGGCGTCCTGCAGCTGGTCGCGGAAGCCGAAGGCGCCGCCGGACTGGTAGTAGCCGCTGCGCGCCCACAGGCGGCAAGCGATGACTTGGTACATCAGCCAGCCGTTGGCGAGCAGGTCCAGCTCGCGGTCCGGTGTTTTTACCTGGACTGCGCCCAGCGTATGTTCCCAGAAAGCATGTACCGCCTGCAGCGCTTCATGCGCCGCGGCGCCGCCGCGATAGCGTTGCACCAGGCTGCTGGCATTGGTCTGGCGGGTATCAGCCATGCCAAGGATGAAGACGATTTCGCGCTGCTGGCCCTGGTTCAGTTCGAACTGCACCTGGAGTGCGGCGCATGGATCGAAACCGGCGCCGACCTTGCCGGACAGGCGCAGCCGTTCCATCGCCGCGGGTTTTTGTAGCGATCCGTTGCGGCCTATGAATTCATTGCGGTCGCCGCTGACGCTGCGGTTGCTGGCGTCGACATCGAAGAACGCGGCGCGCTCGGTGAATTCGGTATTGTAGGGATTGCGCGCAAACAGGGCGCCGGTGGCCGGATCGGTTTCAGTGACGATGTGCATGGACGATTTAGGGCGCAAGTCGCCCAGCACCCATTCGACGTAGCCGGTGGCGGAAAGCTTGCGCATGCTGTCGGACTCGTTGCGTACCCGCAGCACCGAATACTTGACCGAGGCATCGACCGCGACATACACGGTCAATTCGGAAACAACGCCATCCTCGACATGTTCGAACACGCTGTAGCCGAAGCCGTGCCGGGTCACGTAGTCGCCGCTGCCGCTGCCGCAGCGGGGCAGCGGTGTCGGCGACCAGTAATGTCCGCTTTCTTCGTCGCGCAGGTAGAACACTTCGCCGCCGCCGTCGCTGACCGGATCGTTGGCCCACGGCGTGAGCCGGAATTCATGGGCGTTTTCGCCCCAGCTGTATGCCTGTCCGCTTTCCGAAATCACGCTGCCGAATTCCGGGTTGGCGATGATGTTGACCCAGGGCGCCGGCGTCAGCCGGGTGCTGGAGGTGGTGATGACATACTCGCGGCCGTCAGCCGTGAAGCCGCCGGTGCCGTTCGCCAGGTCCAGCTCGCGCTGCGGCAGCCGGATTTCCGGCGGCATTGCGGGCAGTGTTTGTTTCAGTGCCGGTATCAGGCGCGGCAGCCGGATCTCCATCAGGTCGCGGCGGTTGATCTGTTCGGCCAGCGTACCGCGGCTGTCGCTCAGGATGACCCGCGCCACCGACTGGAACAAGACCCGGTCTTCATCCGAGATCTGGTCGACCAGGCGCACGAAAATGCCGCCCGGGCGGTCGATTTCATGGGCGCCGGTGACCGATGAAATCAGCCCCATGATCTGCTCTTGCAGCAATTGCCGGTAACCCGCGTGGTCTTCGTTCCAGATCACCAGGTCGACCGCCAGTCCTTTCGAACGCCAGTAGGCGTGGGCCTGCACCAGCTGCCGCACCAGTTCGATGTTGTCCTGGCTCTTGAGGCGCACCAGCACGATCGGCAGGTCGCCGGAAATGGCGTAGCCCCACAAGCCGGACTGCCCGCGATGGTTGCGGACCAGGACGCTGGCGTCGGCGCGCAGCAGCGGATTGACATAGATCACCGAATTCGCCAGCCGGCTGTAAAGCTGGGCGTCGGCTTCGCTGGCGTTGAGCTGGCGCAGCACCACCTGGCTGTGCGGCCAGGACAATTCGACGACCCGGTCCGCCAGGTGGCGATCCTGGTATTTTTCGATCAGGCCGAGGCAGATGTCGCGCGAATCGCCGATGCCGGTCACCATGTCGATGGTGGCGGTCTGTTCCGCTTCCAGCGTGATCTGGTAACGGATGGCGACGATCGGATCGAGCACCGGGCCGGCGTTGCCTGCCAGCGGGCCTTGCCGGCGCATCGCTTGCGGCGCAGCCAAGGTATTGCCGCGGCCGATGAACTGCATGCGGTCGGTTTCATACGATACGGCGTCGATATCGGCGCCGTGCAGCGCCATCAGGTGGAACATCCACGGCATCTTTTCATGCATGGAGCGCGGCCGGCGCGTGCACAGGATAGCGCGCTGGGCAGCCACGATTTCAGTCTGCACGAACAGGTTGCTGAAGGCCGGGTGGGTGGCGTCGGCGGCGGCCGGCGCCAGCACCACTTCGGCATAGCTGGTGATGTCGATGGTGCGGCGCGAGCGCGAGCGGTTGACGATGCGGGTACGGCGCAATTCGATATCGTCTTCCTGCGACACCACGATTTCGGTATGCATGTCGAAACTGTTGTCGCGCCGGCGGAATTCGGCGCGGCCTTCGGAGAAGATCACTTCGTAGCTGTCCGGCTGCGCCAGCGTCGGCTGGAAAGCGGTCGACCAGAAATGGCCGGGTTCGCCGCCGTTCAGTTCGCGCACATAACAGAAGGCGCCCCAGTTGTCGCGCGTGCTGTCTTCCTGCCAGCGGGTCACGGCGAGATCGTTCCAGCGGCTGCGGCTGCCGCCGGCGCTGGTGATCATCACGTGATAACGGCCGTTCGACAGCAGCTGCACTTCCGGCGTACGCGGATCCGGACGTTGCAGCACCCGCATCTGCATGCCCTGGTCAGCCACGGCGGTGCGGATGTCGGCCAGTTCGGTGGTGTTGGAATAGGTCGCGCTGGCTTTCGGCACGCGCTCGTGCAGCAGCGACATGGTGGCCTGGAACAGCGGGTCCGATTCGAAGCGTTTTTGCATGGGCCGGTCCAGCAGCAGGTACGCCAGCGACAGGAAACCCATGCCCTGGTGATGCGCCATGAAAGAGCGGATGACCACGCTGGCTTGTCCGCGCGGCAGGCGCGACGGCGTGTAGTCGATTGCTTCGAAGAAGCCGTATTCGCCCTCGAAACCTTCGGCCGACAGCTGCTGCAGGTTACGGCATGCTTCTTCCGGCGACACCATCAGCGCCATCATCGATGCATACGGAGCGATCACCAGGTCGTCGCCGAGTCCGCGCTTGAAGCCCAGGCCCGGTACGCCGAATGCGCGGTACTGGTAATTGAGGCTGGCGTCGAATGTATGGTAGCCCGATTCCGAAATGCCCCAAGGCACGCCGCGCTGCATGCCGTATTCGATTTGCCGCCTTACCGCCGACTGGTAAGTCTGGCCGAGCAGGGTGTTTTCAAAATTCGGCATGACTAGCAAAGGCATCAGGTATTCGAACATCGATCCGCTCCACGACAGCAGGATCGGATCGCCGCCGGCGATGGTGAGCTGGCGCCCCAGCGCGAACCAGCTTTCCTGCGGCAGTTGGCCCTGGGCGATGGCGACGAAGGTGGCGAGCCTGGCTTCAGACGCCAGCAAGTCGTAGAAGCTGACGTCGCGCCGGCGTTCGCTGACGTTATAGCCGATGGCCAGCAGATGGGTGGCGGGGTCGTACAGGAAACCGTATTCCATGCGGGCGAATTCGCCGGCCTGGGTCACCAGCTGCTCGATCAGCAGCATGCGTTCGGCGGCGTGCCGGCTGCCCTCTGCCACCAGCTGGCGGAGGGTGGCCGAGGCCTGGTCCTGGCGCGGATCGCCATCGCCGGCAAGGGCCGGTTCCAGCAGCGGCGCCAGGTCGGCATGGGTCCGCGCCAGCTGGCGCAAGGTCGGAATCCGGTCGAGCTGCGGGAATGCGGCGATCCATTCCGCCGGCGCCAGCGCGGATATCCACGGCGCCAGGATAACCAGCTCGTTCAGGGCTTCGCGGCACTGGCTGGCCAGCGCGCGCGCCCAGACATTGAGCTGGGTGTCGGGAACGGTGTCGAGGCCGGCCACAAAACCGGCGGCGCAGTGGCTAAGCCCCTGCAGGCAATCGTGCGCCACGGTCAGGGTGGCTGGCGCCGATTCGCAGGCGTCCTGCAAGTCTTTTTCGAACTGGACCAGCTTGGCCAGCGGCCCGCCGCCGGCAGTGGCGCGCAGGATTTCATAGGTGTCGCGGATGCCGGAGAATACCCTGGGGTCGAATATCGGCGCATCGAGCAGCCCGTTCAAACCTGGCCGCAATGTCATCAGGTGGCCGGCAAGGTTGCCGCTGTCGACGGTCGAGACATAAATCGGCTGCAGCGGCTTCAGGTATTGGGTGTCGTACCAGTTATAGAAATGTCCCTGGTAACGTTCCAGCGAAGCCAAGGTCTGGAAAGTGTTTTGGGTACGTTCCAGCAGCTGGCCCGAAGGGATGTAGCCGAAATCATAGGCGCTCAGGTTGGCCAGCAACGACAAGCCTATGTTGGTGGGAGAAGTGCGGCGTGCCACCACCGCGACCGGATGCTCCTGCACGTTGTCGAGCGGCAGCCAGTTGTCCTCGGGGCCGACATAGGTTTCAAAAAACAGCCACATCTTGCGCGACAGCGATTTCAGGAACCGGGTCTGCTCGCCCGACAGCTGCACCGCGCGGCGCGCAATCGGCTGGCTGATCCAGCAGGCGACGAGGGGCGACAGCCACCACAGCAGCAGGACGGCGCCCGCCGCCTGCAGGACGGACGGATTCCTCACCACCAGCCAGGTTGCCGTCGCCAGCGCAATCGCCGGCGCGATCCACATCGACCGGTAGTAGGACAGCAAGCCGTTGCTGGCCAGGCGGCTGGCCTCGCTGGAAGGCTGCCATTCCAGCAGCTTGCGGTGCGAAACCAGGATGCGCCATTGCGTGCGGATGATGGCGTCGAGGTTGAGCGCGGCTTCATATGGCAGGAAAACCAGGGTCAGCGCGGCATGGGCGAAATGCTGCAGGGCCGCATGCAGCGATGCCGAAAGATGCTGCCGCAGCAGTACATCGTCCGGCTTGCGCAGCAGGCTCAGCACGCTGGCGCAGAGCGACGGGATCAGCAGGATGCCGAGCGCGGCGCCGGTCCAGAACCAGGCTGAAGGCAGGCCGGTCCAGCCGGCCAGCAGCAAGGCCGTCAGCGCGAACGGAACGAGGCTGCGGCGCAGGTTGTCGAACAGCTTCCAGCGCGACAGGGCGGACAGTGGATTGCGGTGGTGGCCGATCTTGCCGCTGGCGGCATCGCGTGCGCCCGGCACCCGCGGCAGCAGCCAGGAAGCAATCTGCCAGTCGCCGCGTATCCAGCGATGGCGGCGGCCGGCGTCGGCGCTATAGCGCGACGGATATTGTTCGTACAGCTGGACATCGCTGAGCAGGCCGGCGCGCGCGTAGCAGCCTTCCAGCAGGTCGTGGCTGAGCACGCGGTTTTCCGGCATGCGGTCCTTCAAGGTCTGTTCGAAGGCGTCGACATCGTAGATGCCTTTGCCGACGAAAGAGCCTTCGCCGAAGATGTCCTGGTAGACGTCGGACACTGTGCGGGTGTAAGGATCGATGCCGGTTTCGCCGCCGCACAGCAGTTCGTAGCGGGAGGCGCCTGCGCTGGGCAGGCTGACCGCTATGCGTGGCTGCAGGATGCCGTAGCCTTCCACCACGCGCTGGCGGCCGGCGTCGTACAGCGCGCGATTCAGCGGATGCGCCATGGTGGCCACGAACTGGCGGGCGGCGTCGCGCGGCAGTTCGGTATCGGTGTCGAGCGTGATCACGTACCTGACATTGCCGAGGCCTCCGGCATCGCCGACTATCAGAGAGAAGGCGCCGGCGCCGCCGCCGCGCAGGAAAGCATTGAGGTCGGCCAGCTTGCCGCGCTTGCGTTCGTAGCCCATCCAGGTTTTTTCATGCGGGTTCCAGCGGCGCGGACGGTGCAGCAGCAGGAAATTATCGCCGTGATCCTGGCGATGTTTCTTGTTCAGCTCCTGGATATTGTGTTCGATATGCTGCAGCAGGGCGTCGTCCCCGGGCAGGATTTCCGCATCGGCGTCCGCGAAGTCGGTCAGCAGGCAAAAGCGCAGGTTGGGATCGCGGTTGGCGAGAAAGCGCACCTCCAGGGCTTCCGTCAGGCTGTCGATGTTCTGCCTGTTCGACAGTATCGTGGGCACCGCCACCAGGGCCTGCGACGAGGCCGGAACGCCATCCGAAAAATCCATGCGCGGCAGCGGGTGCGGCAGCGCGACCAGCGTAACCAGCCAGTTGACCATGGCTTGCGCCAGCTGGCTGCTGGCGACCAGCGCCAGCAGCGCTACCATGGCCAGCATCCATTGGCTGGCGCCGCCGGCATAGGCCTTGAAGGCGATGCCGGCGCTGGCGGCGAGGGTGATCAGCAATATGCTGGCCAGGTAGGCGCTCAGGGGCGCGGCCTTGCCGGCGCGGCGCAGCGCTTCCAGTTTCGGCAGCTTGAACGCGACTGCCCGTTCCAGCTGCGGCAGGCCTTGGCCGACCAGGTAGTAGCCGACGTGGGTGCTGCGCTGGTCGGCGCCGTTTTGCGGCGCTTGCGTGCCGGCGAGCCGGATTGCGTGTTCGGCTATTTCAAATTCCGGCAAGCTGCTGTGGCGGGCGATTCTTTCAATCACGTGCCGATAGTGGTCGCGGGTAGAGAAATCCATGCGGGCATAGACGTCGGCCGGATCCTTGCGCAAGGCATGCTCGACCACGCTCATGGTTTCGACGAATTCGCGCCAGTCCATGGCGCTGAGGAAGCGCAGGCTGCCGATGCTGTTGCTGATCGATACCTGGTCGGCGGCCTGCTGCTGCGTCTCCAGCTGGACCAGCTGCTCGATGGCCTGGCCGGATTCCGCCAGGCGCTGCGACAGCCAGGTCATGGGCAGCGTCAGCGCCGGGCTTTGCCCTTGCAGGCGGCGCACCAGTTCGGCCACGAATGAACTATCCATGGGCGGATCGGAGCGTGCCATGTCGGCTACCAGCAAGATCAGGTTGCTGGGGTCGTTTTCGGCGCTTTCCACCATGGCGTCGGCCCAGGAATCGGCCAGGTTGCGGTTGAAGCTGGTGAGCGCCAGGCGGGCGGCGACGCGCCGCAGGTTTTCGATCAGCGCCAGGCGCAGCATGATCGGAATCGCCCACAGTTCGCCCAGTTTCAAGGGCGTGACTTGCTGGTAGGCGGCGACAAAGCGGCTCAGGCTTTCCGGATCGACGCGGCCGTCGCCATGGGAAATGGTTTCCAGCGCGATGTCATAGACCCGCGGCCGGCCGGCCGAGCTGCCGCGCAGCAGGCGCGGCAATTCCCTGCTGTAGTTCTTCGGCAGGTGGCGCTTGGCGGTGCGGATCTGTTCTTCGATCAGGTAGAAATTGTCGAGCAGCCATTCCGCCGCCGGCGTCACCTGGCGTCCGGCCCGGATCGCTTCGGTCAGCAGGCTGCAGGCATCGATGATGACGTTTTCATTGTCGGCCAGGCGCGACAGCAGCTGGTCGCGCCCGCGTGCGCTGCTGAGCTTGTGGGCGTTGGCCAGCACCCGGCCATGCTGTTCCATCTGCAAGGCGCTGAACAGCTCCGCGCGCAGCGGCAATTCGTCGCTGGCCGGACCATTGCGCAGGCTGCCCGGCAACAGGGCATTTTTGATGTCGAGCAAATTGTCGCGCAGCGCCCGGCGCAGGGATTCGTTATCTGATTTCAATTCTGACGTTTCTATTTATGCAATGAATCAGGAAGGAACCGGATCGCATGGCGTGGAAGAGTCAGAGATCTGATTCTGGCCCGGCCGGACCTCCTTGCTAGGAGAAGCGGCAGGGGACGATAGAGATTGGGGCAGCAAGGGCACAGACTGATAATCCGCGGACTGATTTCCTGCGGACCTCCTGCGTGATGCAGCTTGATACAAGCTTGATATGTGTTTGATACAGCTTAACAGTTTCCCCGGACAATTTTTGAATATCAATCTGCTACTGGTCTGGCCGCCGCAGATGAGGCTGTGGGACCGGATCAGGCTACCTGAAGCGGCGGATAAATTCAGTGCGCTGCCGCACATAATGGAAATCGGGAGTGCCCTGGCCATTGGGCGTCGGCCGCCATCTATTTGCCGGTTACGTGTGCTGGCGCACAGATTCGACGGCCGGATCGGCTTATCGTCCAGACAGGTCCTGGCTGCATAACCGCAAGACCCGCGATCAAGTGCACGCGACGAATATGGTGCTTCCCGTAAATGGAGACTGAGATGAAAATGAAAGCAATTGCATCCGCCATCATGGCGGTATCCCTGGCTGCGGGAGGATTTGCTTCTGCCCAGAATTACGGCGACCGCAACGACCGCCCGCAACGCAACGACCAAGGCGATCGCCGCGACGACCAGGGGCGGCAGCAGGATCATCGCGACGATAGGGGCCGCGGCCAGCAAAACCGCGATCAGCGCGGCGACTGGCATGGCGACCGGCAGCAGGGTGAGCGGCAGGGCGAGCGAGGCGCCGGCCCCTACCACGAGTTCTATCGGGGGCAGCGGCTGCCGCCCGAATACCGCAACCGCCAGTATGTAGTCGATGACTGGCGCGGGCATCACCTGAGTGCGCCGCCGCGCGGCTACCATTGGGTGCAGACCGGCGGCGACTACGTATTGGTGGCGATTTCCACCGGCATCATCTTGCAGCTCCTGCTGAACAACTGACAGGACAGCGTTTGCGTCCCGCATCCCGTGACGCAAAACGACAAGGCCCTCCCGTGCAGGTGAACGGGAGGGCTTTATTTATTCTGGAGACCCCGGCTTATTTCCCCAGGGTCCAGAACATCGTCAATACGGCGAGCGCCATGACCCCGGTGCAGGACCAGCCCAGTATCTTCAGCCTGGCGCCGATCACGAACTGCCCCATGATCTTGGGATGTGCCGCCATCAGCATCATGACCGCCATGATGGGCACCGAAATGACGCCGTTGATCACGGCGCTCCAGTACAGGGCCTTGATTGGATCTATGGGAGTAAAGCAGAGCACCACCCCGATAGCGGTCGAGACGGCGATGATGCCGTAGAATTTCTTGGCCAGCAAAGGTTTCATCTCCAATCCGTTCTTCCAGTGGAAAGCGCCGGCCATGGCGTAAGCGGCTGAGCCTGCCAGCACCGGCACCGCCAGCATGCCGGTGCCGATGATGCCGGCGCTGAACAGCCAGAAGGCGAATTCGCCGGCGATCGGGCGCAAGGCCGACGCCGCTTGCGCCGAAGTCTGGATATCGGTAATGCCGTGCAGGCCAAGCGTCACCGCCGTGGTCAGCATGATGAAGTAGGCGACGATATTGGAAAAACCCATGCCGATCGTGGTGTCGACAGTGATCCTGCGGAAATTGGCGCCGGCCTGGCCTGGCGCGTCCCGCAGCGGCTTGGCCCCAGGCTGCGCCTTTTGTTCTTCGACTTCCTGCGACGCCTGCCAGAAGAACAGGTAAGGGCTGATGGTGGTGCCGAATACCGCGACGACCGTGGTGATATAGGCCGGCTTCCAGGACAGCTGCGGCCAGACGGTTTTGGCGGCGGCGTCGGCCCAGGGCGTATGCACCACGAATGCCGTGCCGACGTAAGCGAGCAAGGCCAGCGTCAGCCATTTCAAGATCCGCACATAACGATCGTAGGGAATGAAAATCTGCAGCAGCAGCGACAGCAGGCCGAATCCCAATGCATACAGGTGGGCCGGGCCGCCGGCCAGCAGTTTCAGGGCTTCGCCCATGGCGGCGACATCCGCCGCGATATTGATGGTGTTGGCGACCAGCAGCAGGCCGACGATGCCGTACAGCAGCCAGCGCGGATAATGGCGGCGGATGTTGGTAGCCAGGCCGTGGCCGCTGACCCGGCCGATCTTGGCGCTGATGACCTGGATGCCGACCATCAGCGGATAGGTCAGGCACAGTGTCCACAGCAGGTTCAGGCCGAACTGCGCACCCGCTTGCGAATAAGTGGCGATGCCGCTGGGATCGTCATCCGCGGCGCCGGTGATCAGCCCTGGCCCGAGTTCGCTAAGCCATGTTTTTTTTGCGTCCGGATTTGTCATTGAAGAACCGTCTCCATGTCAGAAAACCAGTTTCCTGACAGCCTATTGTCCAATGCCGGCCATGGTCTGTGCGCTGGCGCACAAACCATGGCAAGGTGTTGGCGAATTTGCAAAAAAATAATTCTTTCATCACAGCTAAAGCTGGCGCTATGTGTGTCAGCGCACCGATTTTTTCTGGCCGGCGCCATACATTGAGCCCATGCATTGAACGCATCGGCAAGCCTGGCTTCAATCCGGACACGCTGGTGCGGCGCAGCCAGGCGGAATACGACGCTGCGGACTACGTCATGGCCATGATCAAGGCTAACCTGATTGCCGAACGGGTGGCGATTGAAGCTTATCGCCAGATGACAGAAAGAATCGGCGACAGCGATCCGACTACCTGCATGATGCTGGTCGGGACCATGGCCAAGGAAGAAAAGCACGCCGACTACATGCGCGACCTGCTGGCTTGAATGCCGGGCCTGTCTTGAGGACAGGCGCTAACGCGCCGATAACGTTTCACTACTGCTACTTTGAGGAGATTATCTTGCTTGAATCAAATTTGAAGGCCGTCAACGATGACGTGAAAAAACTGATCAAGGATGCGCAAGCCTTGTTCCTGGCAGCGGCTGACTTGACCGGCGACAAAGCGGATGAAATGCGCAATCGCGGCATGCGCCTGCTCGACAAGGCCGTGGCCACCGCACAGGAAGCGCAAGCCAGCGCCCGCGTCGCCGGCCGCGAAATGGCCGATTCGGCCGAGAGCTACGTCAAGGATAATCCATGGCGGGCATTGACCACAGCAGCCGGAGTGGGATTTCTGGTCGGTGTGATCTTGACCAAGAGATAGCCCGGCAGCGCCGTAAAACAGGATCGCTGTTTCGCTGCCGCGGGACGACGGCGTGGCGCATATTGCGCCACGCCTTGTTTATTGCAGCAGGTTATTTCAAAGCCGCCCGGTCAACAGCATGACGATCAGGATGACCACGATCAGGCCGGTGATGCCGCTCGGACCGTAGCCCCAGCTGCGGCTGTGCGGCCAGCTGGGCAAGGCGCCGATGACAATGAGGATCAGGATGACGAGTAAGATGGTGCTCATGCTTGGCTCCTAAAGAAGTTGGCAGACTGGTTGGCAAGCAAGAGCGTGCGGCTTGCAACAGGAACTTGGCGTCGGAATTATTTCCCGCCAGGAGTGGAACCAAGATAATCCGGAAAGATCACAAGGTCTGTGCGCTGGCGTACAAAACCGGTTGCCTGCCTGCCGCCAAGGTGCGCTGTAGACGTTGACAGTAGCTGCGTCGGTCAAAATATGGTCTGATCGAAAGCGCCGCGTTTATTGTGCCAAAATACAAAATCCGCAGATGCCGGCCCGGCTGCCTGTTTAGCCGTTTGAGCCGTTTATATACCGTCCGGAGATTGCAATGCCTACCGAAACAATTGGTGAATATGAAATCGAATATTCCGGAATCCAGCTGCCCGACAGCGAAGACTGGGGCGCCAACCTGGCGATCTATGGTCCTTCCTGCAATCCCATGCATAGAAACGATATCTTCCCGTCGCAGCGGGTGGCGGTCGATACGGTATTCCATACCGAGCAGGAGGCCGAGGCAGAGGCGCGCGTGTTCGCCATTTCGATGATAGAAAAAGGCAGGAAAAAAGAAACCTGAAAACAGGTTGATGTGAAAAATTCAGCGATACAGATTATTCAGCGAGGAGAGGCACGATGCAGCTAGGGATGATTGGCTTGGGGCGCATGGGCGCCAACATGGTAAGGCGCCTGACCAAGGGCGACCATCAATGCGTGGTGTATGACCTGCACCAGGATGCGGTGCAGGCGCTCCTGCATCAAGGTGCGACCGGCGCCTCTTCGCTGCAGGACCTGGTCGGCAAGCTGAGCAAGCCGCGCGTGGTATGGCTGATGCTGCCGGCCGCCGTGGTCGATGAAAACCTGGCCTTGCTGGCGCCTTTGCTGGAGGCCGGCGATATCGTGATCGATGGCGGCAATTCTTATTACCATGACGATATCCGGCGCGGCGCCGACCTCATGGCGCGCGGCATCCATTACGTCGATGTCGGCACCAGCGGCGGCGTGGCCGGCTACGATCGCGGTTATTGCCTGATGATAGGCGGCGACAAGGAAGCGGTGCAGCACCTGTCGCCGATCTTCGCCACGCTGGCGCCCGGCGCCGGCGCCGCCGGCCCGACGCCCGGCCGCAAGCAATCCGGCAGCAGCGCCGAACAAGGCTACCTGCACTGCGGTCCGCAAGGGGCTGGGCATTTCGTCAAGATGGTGCACAACGGTATCGAATACGGCATCATGGGCGCTTACGCCGAAGGCTTGAACATCCTGCGCAACGCCAATGTCGGCAAGCGCAGTCACGAAGCGGATGCGGAAACCACGCCGCTGCGCAATCCGGAACACTACCAGTACGAACTGGACCTGCCCGAGATCACCGAGCTGTGGAGGCGCGGCAGCGTGATCGGCTCATGGCTGCTCGACCTTACCGCCGGCGCGCTGCAGCAGGATCCCGGACTGGACAGCTACGCCGGCCGCGTCTCCGATTCCGGCGAAGGACGCTGGACGATCAATGCCGCTGTCGATGAAGCGGTGCCTGTGCCGATCCTGAGCGCCGCGCTGTTCACGCGTTTCAGTTCGCGCGGCGAAGGCGATTTTGCAGACAAGGTATTGTCGGCGATGCGCCAGGGATTCGGCGGGCACGTGGAAAAACCTGCCCAGCAACAGCAGCAGGGGGATTGATGGCGGCAATGTACAGGATTACTTACCATTGTCCAGGAAATGCAAGATGAAAATAAGTCCCCTGGCCGGCAAGCCGGCCCCGTTATCGCTGCTGGTGGATGTGCCGAAACTGGTCACCGCCTACTACACGAATGTTCCCGATCCGACGGTGCCCGAGCAGCGCGTAGCGTTCGGCACCTCGGGCCATCGCGGTTCCTCTTTCGACAACAGCTTCAACGAAGCCCATGTGCTGGCCATCACCCAGGCCATTTGCGCCTACCGCAGCAAGCAAGGCATCACCGGCCCGCTGTTCCTCGGCATCGATACCCATGCATTGTCGGTCCCGGCCGGTGCCAGCGCGCTGGAAGTGCTGGCTGCCAACGGCGTTGAGGTGATGCTGGCGGAGAACGACGAATACACGCCGACGCCGGCGGTGTCGCACGCCATCCTGCGCTACAACAAGGGCCGCAGCAGCGGCTTTGCTGACGGCGTCGTGGTCACGCCTTCGCACAACTCGCCGCAAGACGGCGGCTTCAAGTACAACCCGCCCAACGGCGGCGCGGCCGATACCGACGTCACCGGCTGGATCGAGGCGGCCGCCAATGCATTCCTGAAAAGCGGCGGCGTCAAAAGAATGCCGGTGGAAAAAGCGCTGCAGCTGCCCACCACCCATCGCTACGACTACCTCAATACCTACGTCAACGAGCTCGACCAGGTGATCGACATGGCCGCGATCCGCAGCGCCGGCATCCATCTCGGCGCCGATCCGCTGGGCGGGGCCGGGGTCCATTACTGGCAACGTATCGGCGAGCGCTACAAGCTGAACCTGAGCGTGGTCAGCGACGAAGTCGATCCGACCTTCCGTTTCATGACCGTGGACTGGGACGGCCGCATCCGCATGGATCCGTCGTCGTCTTACGCGATGCAGCGGCTGCTGGGAATGAAGGATCGTTACGACATCGCCTGTGCCTGCGATACCGACCATGACCGCCACGGCATCGTCACCAAAAGCGCCGGCCTGCTGCCGGCCAACCACTATCTTGCCGTCGCCATCGACTACCTGTTCCAGCATCGTCCGCTATGGTCCACGGCGCCGCGGGTCGGCAAGACCATCGTCAGCAGCCAGCTCATAGACCGCGTCTGCGCCAGGCTGGGCCGCGAGCTGTATGAGGTGCCGGCCGGCTTCAAATGGTTCGCCGCCGGCCTGAATGACGGTTCGCTCGGCTTCGCCGGAGAAGAGAGCGCGGGCGCTTCTTTCCTGCGCCTGGATGGTTCGGCCTGGACCACGGACAAGGATGGCCTGGCGCCGGCCCTGCTGGCGGCGGAGATCACGGCGCGCAACGGCAGGGATCCGGGCGAGATCTACCGCAAGCTGGCCGCGGAACTGGGTGATCCGGTCAGTACCCGGGTCGAAGCCAAGGCCACGCCGGCGCAGAAAAAGATGCTGTCGGCCTTGTCGCCGCAGCAAGTGCAGTGCGATGAACTGGCCGGCGAGAAAATCCAGCACATCCTCAGCAAGGCGCCGGGCAACCAGGCTTCGATAGGCGGACTGAAGGTGGTCACCGAAGGCGGCTGGTTCGCCGCGCGGCCGTCCGGCACGGAAGATATCTACAAGATCTATGCCGAGAGTTTCCTCGGTGAAGAACACCTGCAGCGCATCGTGCAAGAGGCGCAGGCGATCGTCGACGCGACCTTGGCAGGCAGCCCGCAAGCGTCGCCGACGGCAGTGACATGATACGCAAAGCGCTGACAGAGGCAGCCGAACTGGACCTGCTGCAGCGTGAATCATTCAGCTATTTCATGCATGAAACCAACCCTGAAAATGGGTTGGTGGTCGACAAGACAGCACCCGGCTGGCCCGCCAGCATTGCCGCCGTCGGCCTGGCGCTGGCGGCTTATCCGGTAGCGGTGGAGCGCGGTTTCATCGGCCGGGCGGCAGCGCGCAAGCGGGTGCTGCAGACCTTGCGCTTCTTTTGGGATAGCCCGCAAGGGCCGGAACCGGATGCGACCGGCTACAAGGGTTTTTATTATCACTTCCTGCATATGCAAACCGGCCGCCGGGCCTGGCAATGCGAACTGTCTACCATCGACACCACTTTTTTCCTGGCCGGGGCGCTGGTTGCGGGCGGTTATTTCGACGATGCGGCGAATGCCGATGAGGGCGAGATCCGGCGCCTGGCCGATGCATTGTATTTGCGCGTCGACTGGCAGTGGGCGCTAGCCGGCGGCGGTGCGGTATCGATGGGCTGGATACCGGAATCGGGTTTCTTGCCGAATCGCTGGGACGGTTATGACGAAGCGCTGCTGCTATATATCCTCGGGCTTGGTTCGCCGTCGCATCCGCTGCCCGCCGACAGCTATTGCGACTGGGCTTCCGCTTACCGGTGGCAGCATAGCTACGGCATCGATTATTTCTACGCTGGCTCATTGTTCACCCACCAGCTGTCGCATATCTGGATCGATTTCCGCGGCATCCAGGACGGCGCCATGCAAGCAAAAGGCATCGATTATTTCGAGAACAGCCGCCGCGCTACCCTGGTGCAGCAGCAATATGCGATCGCCAATCCGGGCGGATTCGCCGGTTATGGCGAATTTTGCTGGGGCATCACCGCCAGCGACGGCCCCGGGCCAGCGATACTCGAGGTCAACGGCGTCAAGCGCGAGTTCTATGACTATGTGGCGCGCGGCGTGCCGCACGGTCCGGACGACGGCACGATTGCACCTTGGGTGGTGGTGGCTTCGCTGCCGTTTGCGCCGGAAATCGTGTTGCCGACCATCGATTATTTCGTGCACCAGGTCGACCTGAAAACCGGCAATCCCTATGGCTTCAAGGCCACCTTCAATCCCAGCTATCCGTGCAATTGCGCCAATCCCTACGGCTGGATATCGCCCTGGCATTTCGGCATCGACCAAGGGCCGATCATCCTGATGATAGAGAACTACCGCAGCGACATGCTGTGGCGCCTGATGCGCAATAATCCCTATGTCGTGAACGGTTTGCGGCGCGCCGGATTCAGCGGCGGCTGGTTAGCTGCGCAGTAAGGCCAGCGCCCGCTGGCAGACGCTGGCTACGGTAAAACCGTATTCGTGCATCACCAGTTCGCCCGCCGCCGAGGCGCCGAAGCGGTCCACGGCGAGCACATCGCCGCGCGCGCCGACATAACGGTGCCAGCCCTGCGCCACGCCGGCTTCCACCGCCAGCCTGGCGCCGATCGCGGGCGGCAGCACCGTGTCGCGATATGCCTGGGGCTGTTCATCGAACAACTCCCAGCTCGGCATCGAAACGATCCGCACCTGGATGTCCTGCGCTGCCATATGCTGGCCCGCTGCCACGATCAGCGCCACTTCCGAGCCGCTGGCGATCAGGATCAGGTCGGGCTTGCCGCCGGCAGCGTCGGCCAGGATGTAGGCGCCGCGCTGCAATTCTTCCGCCCCGGCAAATCGTGTGCGGTCCAGGGTAGGGAGATTCTGCCGTGTCAGCACCAGCGCCACCGGCCGTTGATGCGACTGCACCGCTACCCGCCAGGCCGCTGCCGTTTCGTTGGCGTCGGCGGGACGCAGCACCACCAGGTTGGGCAGCGCGCGCAAGCTGGCCAGCTGCTCCACCGGCTGGTGGGTGGCGCCGTCTTCACCCAGGGCGATGCTGTCATGGGTAAAGACATACACCACTTGCAGGCCCATCAGGGCGGCAAGGCGGATCGAAGGCCGCATGTAGTCGGAAAACACCAGGAAGGTAGCGCCGAACGGCAGCATGCCGCCATGCGCCGCCATGCCGTTGAGGATTGCGCCCATGGCGTGCTCGCGCACGCCGAAGTGCAGGTTGCGGCCGCTGTAATTCCAGCCGCCGCCATCGGAACCCTGGCGGTCGCCGGCAATGATGTCGCCGGGCTCGAAATCTCCCAGGCCTTTCAAGGCGGTGTAAGTCGACGGGTCAAGATCTGCCGAGCCGCCGATCAGCGCCGGCAGATGCGCGGCGATGGCATTCATGACCTTGCCTGACGCGACCCGCGTCGCCATGCCTTTGGCGTCTGCCGGAAATGTCGGGATGCCTGCGTCCCAGCCTGGCGGCAGGCCGGCCTGGCCGCCCTGCATGAGCTGCTGCAGTTCCAGTGCAAGCTGCGGGAACTGTTGCCGGTAGGCGGACAATTTCTGCTCCCACGCTGCCTCGGTTTCCTGCCCTGAGCGGCCGCCTTCAAGAAAGCGCGCAGCGGCCGCGTCGGGAATATAGAAAGAGGGCTGTTCAGGCCAGCCCAGCTTCTGTTTGGTCAGGCGCAGTTCCTCCACGCCGAGCGGCGAGCCGTGGGCTTCGAAACTGTCTTGCTTGTTGGGCGAGCCGTAGCCGAGATGGGTGCGCACCAGTATCAGCGAGGGCCTGCCGGTTTCGCCGCGGGCTGCGTCCAGCGCCCGCGCTATGGCAGCCACGTTATTGCCGTCCTCCACCGTTTGCGTATGCCAGCCATAGGCATCGAAGCGCTGTGCGCGGTCTTCGCTGAAAGTAATGTCAGTGCCGGCGGACAGCGTCACCCGGTTGTCGTCGTACAGGTAAATCAGTTTGCCTAGCTGCAGGTGGCCGGCCAGCGACGCGGCTTCCGAGGCAATCCCCTCCATCAGGTCGCCATCGCTCACGATGCCGTAGGTGAAATGATTGACGATGTCGAGGTCGCCGCGGTTATAGCGTGCGGCCAGGTTGGCTTCCGCCATCGCCATGCCGACGCCGTTGGCAAACCCCTGTCCCAGCGGGCCGGTGGTGACCTCGACGCCCGGCGTCAGGCCGCGCTCGGGATGGCCTGGCGTGCGGCTTCCCCATTGGCGGAACTGCTTGATTTGCTCCAGCGGCAGGTCGTAGCCGCTGAGGTGCAGCAAGCTGTACAGCAAGGCCGAGCCATGACCTGCCGACAGGATGAAACGGTCGCGGTCGAACCAGTGCGGGTGGGCGGGGTGGTGCTTGAGGAACTGTGTCCACAATACATAGGCCATCGGCGCTGCGCCCAGCGGCAATCCCGGATGGCCGCTATTGGCTTGCTGTACGGCGTCTACCGACAGGAAGCGCAAAGTGTTGATGCATAAATCGTCGAGTGCGGAAGCGGGAAGCGTTGAGCTCATTCGGCAACTCCTTCAGGGGGAATGTTGCAAGGGAATACTGCGTGCGCACAAAGAAAGGTAACACTCTTTGCGGCGTTATTCACCGGTTTGATGCAACTGACAATAGCAGAGGAATTGGGCAGGGTGGTGCTGGTATGTTTCCCGACCGCCAGCCCCGGTAGTCCGATATTTACACCCACGTCCTCCAGTGAAACTGTTTGTCAGGCAGTTCTCTCTTCAAAGCGCGCAGCGTACTTATCGCTAAGCTTAAACCGCCAGGCTTCGGAGGCCGGGCAGGGAAGATGGAGTTACTGTAACCAGGAGTTGGGCATTTATCTGTGCGCTGACTAACATAGGAAAATTATATTTCTTGCGATGTCGCGGAAAACGGTTCCTGGATACGATGCGGAAAACGAATTTCAAGGTTTCATCGGCGGCTTGCGCGGTGTTTTTTTTATCTCCCCGGTTTTCCCGGTTGCCTCGGCCTGGGGCTCGGTATCCTTGTCCGCGCGCTCGATGACGGCGATGAACCCGGTTCCCTGCGCGTAAAGGACTTGCCTGAGCTCAAAGGCGGATTCATCCTCGACCATGCGGTTCAGGTCTTGTTCCAGGGCCGCCAGGCTTACGCCGACGACGAACCGGTATTTTTTCACGATGGCCTCGGTCGGGCCTGGGGTTTTAGCACGCATGGGATTCTTCCTTTGGCTGATGCATGGTTACGCAGCATTCGCAAACGGTCTCATAGCGGCACAGCATGAAAGCGCGCGTCATTTTCCTGGCGTGGCGGTTGACGCTCAGCGTCAGGGAGCGGTGCTTGTGGCAGCTGTCTATAGGGCCGATGTCGACCTCGGCGACACCGTGATACAGCTTGGGCCATTCGGCGCTGGTCAAGCAGGTGATTTCAAGTTCGCCTTCATCGTCGCAGCCGCAGTCGCCGTCCGCATGGTCGACCGTCACTTCCAGCAGGCGGCTGTCGCGCATGTCGGCATGCGCGCAAGGACATCCGTCGATTTCCGGGCACTCCGCCGCACAAGGTTCTTCCGTCTCGAACAGGATTCCCAGCTTGGTGATCTTCAGCACCGGATCGGCCGGCAGGAAAGGAAACAGCTTGCGCGTCAGCTGCACCTGCATGCTGCGTTCGCCTTCGCGGTTTTCGCGCGCGCTGCGGAATTGTTCCCAGGCGTCGGGGTAATCCTTGCGCAGGTCGATCAGGATCCAGCCGTTGCCCGGCAGTTTCCGGCTGGCGCTGGCGCGCGCCGCCGCCCTCAAGGCATCGCCGCCTTCGCGCGTGGTGTAGTTCATGTGCATCACGACGTCGGTCAGGCTGTCCATGTCGAAGTAATTATTCTCCGGCGGCATCTCGATGCGCCAGCAGCTGACTGCGCCGAGGTACTCGAAGGGGAGATGGCGCTCATCGCGGAAATTCAGCTCGAACAGGCCGGAATCGTTGCGTCCGCTGGATGTCGCGATGGCTTCGCGCGCGCCGTAGTGCCTGGCCACGCGCGGGTCGTTGTGGCACGGTTCGTAGTGCTCGTGCGGCTGGTGCTGGCAACCGCAGGCGTTGCGCGGCTGTTCATGGCAGCAGGCGGTGACCGGGCAGGGCAGGCAGGGATCGGTCCTGGTGCGGCTGCTGAGCAAGGTCAGCCGGCAATGCACGCCCGTATAGGGGCCGGTGACGCAGGGAATGGTCAGGCTGACATTCTTGATGCGGCGCAGGTACTGGCCGGGATAGTCCATGTCGAACATCCACTCGGGAACTTCGATTTCGCAGCTTCCGGTGAGCTTCAGGCGCAGGAACTGCAATGGGAAATGCAGCGATAGCGAGATATGCTTGGTGAGCTCGTATTCGCGCCGGTTGCAATCGACATATTCGGCTTCCATGCGTTGCAGGCCAAGCTGCAGCCGGTCGCCCGCGAGCAAGCCTTCGTGCAGGTTGTCCCAATGTTCGTTGCCGAGGAAGTTGCGCTGCGTGCAGCCCAGTTCGAAATTGAACGCTCGCTGCGCTTCCACGGCGAGGTGGCGCGCCAGTTCATAGGTTTTCCAATAGATGGCGGCGGTCTCCTTTTGCAGGTAGAGATAAAGTTCGTGGCTGGTGAACTTGTCGCGCAGCGCATCGAGCATTTCGCGCGACTGTTCGAGCTGGTTCTGCTGGATATTCAGTTCTTCCAGCGCCATGCTGCGGCGCCGCTCGGCGCCCAGGATCTGGATTTCCGTCTGCTCGATCTCGATGTCGAATATCTCGACCTGGTGCACCCAGTCGTCGAGACGGCGCTGCCAGCTGGCCTGGGTCAGGTCCAGGCTGCCGTTGACGCTGGCGATCTCCGCGAATTCATTGGTGATGCGGGCGATGGCCTGGAACATTTCGCCGAGCTTGGTGCCCAGCGGCAGCCAGGTTTCTTCGCAGGGGAAACCGACAAACAGGTCGGGTATCAGGCGCATGGCCTCGCCGGTAGCCTCGATCGGGATCGCCGACGAACGCAGGTCGATGGAGGTATTGGTATTGCTCTGGTAATTCAGTTCACCGTTGTTGAGCCCGGCGTCGATCAGGTGCTTGTAATAGAGCCGGTTGGACTGGTTGGCCTCTTTGGTTTTTCCCAGCGCCTTGATTTGCCAGTCGGCGTCGCGCCATTGGTCTTGCCGCACCTTGATGGTCATGTCCGCCAGCTGCTGCTCATGCCTGGCCCGCATCGAGGCCAGGTATTCGGCGTCGCCGCGGTCGAAGGCCGACAGCAGGGCGCCGCCCAGTTCGCGCACCTTGGCGACTGCTTCCTGCGCCTTCTGCGCCAGGAAGACAAACCGATAGGGGCTTTGCGGACGGCACCAGTCGCCGTCGTCGCAGCAGGGTTCTGGCCCCGCATCGCAGCCGTCGCGGTGCGCGGCCGGACCGCAGTCGCAGGAATCCTGGCCCCAGTAAGGCGGCCGGCAGTCGGCGGTGGCGTTGCGCAGGCGGGTGCTGCTCAGGCAGCGGTGCACCAGCGACAGCTGGTCGCCGACATGGCAATACAGTTCCAGCAGGCGCGGATTGAGCGGCGGGATCAGGGGCTCGAACGTGGCGACGCTTTGCGGCGCCGGCAGTTCATGGTTGACGGCGCTGCGCGGACATGGCCCGAGGACGCCGGCGGCAGTGTCCAGGACCAGCCTTGCCTGTTGCGCGGCTTCCCTGGAATTTTGCCGCAGCAAGGCGCGCGACCACTCCACCAGCGTTTCGACATAATGCAGCAGGATGGCGCGGTTGCGCGCGGTTGCCGCGGAAATCGAGGTGCTGTCGCAGCACATTGCGGATGGCAGGCGCGGGACAGTCGGGACCGTGGTCCGGTCGGTGGGCGGCAGTTCCGACAGGGTTCCGGGAAAATTCGTTCCCGGGAGGCTGCTGTCCGGCGGCTGGTTGGAGCGGTTATCCGTCGCACAATGGACCCAGCTGTTGTCGCTGCGCAGAGGATCGGCCACCAGCTGGTACCATCTCAGCGCCGGCTCGAAACGACAGTGGCAGCGCAGCACGCCGGCTACCGATACCGCCGGGCTGAACAGCGATTCTGGGAACAGGCGGTCGCCGGATTGCGCATACGCAAAGTAAGGATAGGCCGGCAAACCTGCCGGATAAGGGCTGGCGCTGGCCGGCGGATCGCTGACCAGCGGCAGGGCTACGCAGGCGTCTGCCGCCAGGTCGTAGCGGAAGCCGGGAGCGTCCGTGCCGTCGTAGCCGGTTGGCGCAATGCCGCCGTTCACCGCCAGCGTCAATGAATCGCCGATCCTGCCGACCAGCACCAGGTCAGGGCTGGCGCCGGGATCCAGTTCAAGTGCCTGGTCCGAACGGCGCGGCTGCATGAACTGGCCGTTATGCACCCGGCACCAGGCCAGGCGCGCGGCAGCGGCCGATTTCCAGTCCAGCAGCTTTGGCAGCTGGCTTGCGTCGTGCCAGTAAATCGAAGCCTGCTGCGTGGCGTCGTAGTATTCGTCCTGGTCGGGCGCGTTGAACATTTGCGAACCGACCAGCCAGAAATAGTATTCGTCGACCAGCGGCGGATGTTCACAGCCGCACTCCTGGCAGCAGCCGGGTTCTTGCCGGAAATCGCTGGCTCGGAATGCGCTGCCGGCGGGAGCGACATTGCCGGCGGCGATGCGGATGAAACGCACGCCAAGGCGGATTGCGGCCTGGATCCAGAATGGCAGCTTGCCATTGTCTTGCAACGTGTTGTCCGGTACGGGAAGGCTGGCAGCGGCATTGGCGCCGGTGGCGGACAGCTGCGGTTTGCCGCCGGGTACCGTGGCGGCGCCGCCCGGCTGGCCTGAGTCCGGCGCCAGCCACGCCGGCCGCGCATCCATCCCTGGCCTGCCGAGCAGGCCCAGGCCTTCGCGCGGCGGGTTGAGCAGACGCAGGCTCGAAGCATCCCGTTTCTGCAGCAGCGCTACCGCCGGATGCACCGGCGGCAGCGTTTCCGGCCAATACTCCAGTCCTCCGGGCGCCGCGATCGTCAGGGTGGAACGACGCAGTTCGTCCTCAAGGAATGTGAAGGCTTCGATCTTCCTGGCTTTCTGCAATTCATCCCAGTCGATCCAGTTTTCCTTGTAGAGCGTGCGGCATTTGCATTTTTCCCAGACCTGGAACGAACTGAATTCATGCTTCCACAGCTGGACAAAAGCAGCATTGACGCTCCAGCCCGGTTCCAGCCCCAGCCTTGCGCGCTGGATGAAATTCTGGACTGCGCTGACTGCTTCTTCGATCCGGCTGGCGCGCTGGCACAACCCGGCTTCCACATCCAGCAGCAGCAACGCACTAAGGTCCTTGGCCGAGCCGGCGGCGCCGCCCCATGGCAGCGGCACCCGGTTCATGCCGCACAGATAGGCCAGCAGGGCAGCCCGCGCCGATTCGCGCAGGCAGTCGTCAAGCTGCCTGACGTCAGCGTAGCGGCGCGGCTCGCCGTGTTCCAGGCAGCCATCGCACAAGAAGGCGGACAGGCTGGCGTCGCCAGTCTCGGTTTCGGCGGCGACCAGGCTGCCTGGATCGTCGGCGGCCCACAAGTCGGGCCTGGCGCTGCGGATATTCTGCGACGTGAAATGCCGCACCAGGCGTTGCACCCAGCGGTCGCCATGCCATGCGCGCACGGTCCAGCGGTCGTCTTCCAGGTCGGTAGCGGTGACGGCATAGACTGGCGTCGCCTGCGCCTGGAAATAGCTGAGCACGAGTCCGGCGTGGCGCAGATCTATCGCCAGGTGCCGCAGCAATTGCGCCGGATTGTCCGGCTGTTTCTCCTGCGCTTCTTCAAACGCCAGCCACACCGGCCGCTCCTTGGTCCGCTCGCGGTCGTGGCGCATGCGGGTGTAGTCGAACATCCTTTCCCACCAGTCGAACAAGGCCTGCTCGCGCTTGGCTGACGGCGCCGCGCGCAGGTCCCGGGCCGGCGACGGCGCATGGAAGGGATCTTTCAGCGGCAGGAAGTTGAAATCGAAATTGACTGCGTGGCGGGTAAACGGCACCGGATTGCGATAGTAGCTGACGCCGGCGAACAGGTCGGCATGGTCCAGGATATAACCTAGCTCGGACTGGCGGTAAGGTGCTGCCGGATGGCCCGACAAGCCAAAACGATGCGCCAGCAGCAGGGCCTTGAAGGCACGCTGGTAAGTGCGGCGGATATCGCGCAGGGTGCTGGTGTATTGCAGTTTCAGCAATTGTCCGGCGGCGCCGTTTTCGGCCAGCGGCAAATCCTGGCCGAGGCCGTCGTCCTTGGCGTCGCGGAACAGGCGCCGCAGCGGCAAGGCCTGCGGCTGGCCGCCGGTGTCCGGCCCGGCGTATTTGACCTGGAAGCCGGTATGCTGCCGATGCAAGTCGTCGACGCCGGAGAAATCCGGCGCCGGCTGCACGAATTCCACCGAGATGCCGTAGGCGCCGCGCTTCAGCTGCAGCGAAGATTCGGCCAGGCCGTGCTCGCCCGGCCAGCAATGGCACAGCACGATCCAGGTTTTCTGGCCGCGGCTGAGCGTTACCCGCCAGTGGCAGCGTTCTGCGCGTTCCTGGTCCGGCTCTTCGCCGTCGGCAGTCGGGGCGCCTGCCGCGAAGCGGTAGCAGCCGTCGTCGTCGACCAGCAGCACGCCGGACCACTTGACCTGGAATTCTTCCGCGCCGCCCAGGTCCTTGCCGTGCCGGTCCTGGATGGCGAAGCCGTTGCGCACTTCGACCAGCCTGAGCTGCTCCGGCGTCAGCGCCAGGTCCATCGCCGGCAGCATGGTCGGCAACGGTGCGTTGTGGCGGTCTCGTTCATGGCCGAAAGCTTGCATCGGCCCGCGCACTTCGCGCCAGGCCAGGGCGCCGCCGCCGCGCCGGAATTCGCCAAGCAGGCCGGTGCCGGCCAGGCCGAGCAGGGCAGCGAAGCCGCCGCCGCTTGGCAAAGGCTTCATGCTCAGCTCGGGCATGGCGCCGGAATCGTCTTCCCAGGTGGTCTTCGCCCGGTTTTCATCGGCAAACAGGTTTTTCAGCACCAGCCAGGCGGCCGGGTGGCCGTTTTCCCACTCGTCTTCAGCCGCAGCTGCGACATGGTGTACAAGATGGGCGGCGATCAGATGGCAGCGTTTGTAGGCCAAGGCGAAATGCCGGCGGAACCAGGTCCAGCGCTGTTCTTCGTCAGGCTCTTCGATCAGGTGGACCTCGGCGGCGGCGAAGTCCGGGAAAAAGCAGGCAAAAGGCGCCAGGTCGACGCGCGGCATGTGATACAGGTCTTGCAGCGCCGACTGCTCTGCAGGGACCAGGCCGCGCAGGTGTTCGAGCTTCTCTATCACTGCGTGGTCGCGCAGTGGCAGCTCGGTCCACAGTTCGCTGGCCGCGATGTCATAGCGGAACGGGCCGTCGGGCGGGATGTTCCACATCGCCGGCGACGCCGCTGCAAAGCTGACCCGGTATTGCCGTTCTGCCGGAGTAACTGCGATGCCGGCGTGTTCCAGCGTCGCCGGGAAAAAATGCTGTCCAAGCGAAGCCAGGTAATCGGTATCGCCAGGGGCTACCGTATAGCCGAATTCATCCCTGATCGCAGCCTCGATCCGGCGCCAGCTCCATTTGTGGATCTCATCGTCGCTGACATCTGCCGCCAGCAGTTCGCGCCGCAATACCCATAGCGCGTGGGCATGGTCGTCTTCCGGCATGTCGAGCGGGGTATCGAGCGCTTCATTCTGGTCTTGCAGGGGAAACGGATCGTCGCCGTCCAGGTGGTCGTCGGCGCTGAACAGGTACATGATCTCGCCGACGCCGAAACGGGAGGCATAGATTTTCGCCAGGATCTCGGCGAAGCGCAGGGTGTTGCACGGCCTGGCGTGCCAGGTGTCGGTCGCCAGCGCCGGGTCGAAGCCGGCCAGGGACGACAGCTGGTCCAGGTTGCCGGCCAGCAGCTTGATGAAATGCGGCGCGCGTTCGCGGCAGGCGTGGTGTGTCTTGGCGAATTGCTGGACGCTGGCCAGCAACTGCCCGACCGCCCAGTCCCACTTGGCGGCGGCAGGGCCGGCCCACAAGGCCAGGAGATGGCTGCGTTCGGCGCCGTGGGTTCCGGCGATGTGGCTGCCGTCGTCCAGCTTCAGGCGGAACTGGTCCCTGAGCATCTGGAACGCAACCAGCTGGCGTATGAATCCGGGATTGACCGCAGGGCCGGAAAACAGCTGCAATACTTCGCAGATGTCGCACAGCTGCGCAAAGGTGTAGCGTGCGCCGCAAACGTCCTGCAGCTTGCGCCACAGGCGCAGGAACACCGCCAGCTTGCGCAGGGCTTCGGTCTGGTCCGCCGGATGGGCAAAGCGGATCCGGTAGTGTTCCAGGCAACATGGTTCGCAGTCGGGCAGCAGGGCCTTGCCGCCGGTGTCGGCGCTGCCGCCGGCGTTGGTTCTGCCGGGGACTGTGCGCTGCTGCTGAAGCGCCTGGAAGTCAAAGCACCTGGCCTTTTGCAAATCGACCAGTTCGCAATAGCTCAGGCCGGTGCGCTTGAGGAACTCGGGCAGCAACAGCACGCTGTAGCGCCAGTCGATGCCGCCCGGATTGGGACTGTCGAAACCGTACAGTTCGTAGAGCACCAGCTGCCCCGGAGTCGGGACGTCGGCGATGTCCTTGGTGAACAGCAGCTCGTATTCTTCGGGATTGAGCTGCAGGTATTCGATGGCGATGTCTATGCGTACCGGATAGCGCCAGAGATGGCTCTGGAAAAGCGGCGCCGGCAAGCTGGCGTCCAGCGTGAATTCGGTGATTTCGCGGCGGAACGTCCGCATCGTTTCAAAACGGCAGCTGCCGAAATGGTCCAGGTAGCTGCGGCAGATGGCCAGCGGTTCGGAATAGGGCAGCGACGGCGCGGAAAAATCGAGTTTGAGCTTGTCATAGGCTCCCGGCTGTTCGACCGGGACTGCCGGCGCTGAATGCTGCGGCAGCGCTTCCAGCAGCTTGCCGGGAGGGTGGCAGTCATCGGCGGCATCCGGCGCGCAGAGAATATGGCCGCCCACCTGATGTTCGGCGGTATCGTAGACTACGCCGGCGGGAGCCGCGGGCAAGGTGGCGGCAAGATATTCCAGGTTCTCGTTAACGATATCGACCAGCGGGATCTGGGTTTCCGCATTGGCTGCGGTGACCGCAAGATTGCCGAGCGGACCGCGCCTGGCGCCGACCGCATCGGCCAGCGTCTGCTTGGGATTTTCCGGCACGGGCTGCCTGCAGGTCGACGTTTCCGCCAGCGCCAGCAGCTCATGCAGGTATTGCACCGGCCCCAGCGGCGACAGATGGCAGGGCGGGATGCAATTGATGAGGGAGCCCGGATTGACCGGCTTGAACGGCCCCGGGGCCGGCGTCGGCGACGGTCCGCTGGCGCCAGCCTTGGCGTAGATGGCAGGCGCTTGCGCAAACGCCACAGTGCCGCGCAGGGCGTCGCTGAAATCCGCCAGGCTGAGCGGCTGTATGTCTTGCGCGCTGGTGAAGCCGCGCGCGTACAAGGCTTCCGCTACCGAAAAGGCCAGGCTCGGCGCCGGCGGCATGACATTCGACGCCACGCTCGCCAGTCCGCACAGGTCGTTGATCACGTTCACCCGCTGGCTGAGCCAGGACTGGGCCGCGGGATCGCCGGGGCAGACCGACTGCACCGCAGCCTCGACCTGGCTTGCGTTCAGCGGGGCGGCGCCGAAGGTGAACAAGGGGACGCCGTAAGCCGCCACGAATTGCGCGATCAGGTCGTTGGCCGGCAAGTCGAGCAGCGGCGGCGCACCCGGCGCCGGAACCGGCATCGGCCCGACGCCGGACGACATGTCGAAGAATTTCTGCACGTAACGGATAAAGGCCGCCACTCGCGCCTCGGGCGTGCCGGGCGCGGTGAATGGCGGCAGCAAGGCTGGATTGGGCGGCGTTCCGAACAGATGCTTCCATTGCGTTTCATCCAGCGCCGCGAGCGCGGCCACCGAAGCGACCGGAAGCGCCAGGATGGCGTTGCCGAGCGCCGTGAAATCGCGCGTCAGCGCGCATAGCACCAGGTGCAGGTAGGGCAGCGGCTTGGCGATCAGTTCCGGGGCCCAGAACTTGACCGCATCGTCGCCAGCCTGGTAGTCGCGCCAGCTGGCCGCGTTCGGGAACGCCAGCCAGTCGTTGACCAGCGGCAGCACGGCCGCATCCAGCTTGCATTGCGGCGCCACGCTGTCGGAGGCCGGGGTCAATGCGCTCAGGCGGCGCACCGCTTGCGCCGGATTGATGGCCGGCAGCGGCGCCAGGGTGCCGTCGTCGACGGCGGCGGTCAGGATCGGCAGCAGGCGTTCCTGGTTGTCGCGCACCGCCATCAGGAACCGCTGGCTGGCAGTCATCTGCACCGGCAGCTGGGCGCCGAGGACATAGAAATACTCGGCCGGCACCAGGAACGGCGGCACCAGCGGGCCACCGCCGCCGCCGCTGTCGACCAGCACCACCGACGCAGAACCGATGGTGGTCTGCAGCCCGATGGTTCCCGGATTGACCGGGAACTGCAGCAGCGCCGACGCCGCGTCCGTGCTCATGTTTTCGCAGGCCAGCGCCATGCCTAGCGCATAGATGAAACGCGCCAGCCGGTCGACCTTGGCGTTGTGTATCGCGTAATAGCTATTGAGGTTGCCCTCGAACTGCTGGCGGTTCTGTTCCAGCTGGTTGCCCAGGCTGGCGTCGTTGACCTCCGACGAATACAGGGCGCCGACATCGTCCCAGTAAGCAGGAACGTTGTTGGACGGCGGCGCCGGCAGCGGATCCTGCGGCCCCCATACGATTTCGTAGGCAATATGGCGGGCTTGCGCCGGGCTGAGCGCAGCCAATCCCGGCACCGGACCCTGGTCCAGCGCCAGCACTGCGCTGACAGCAGCCTTCAAGGCCGCGTAGTTCGGCAGGCTGCCGTCGTCGTTGAGGTCGAGCGACGCCAGGCCGGATGCAACCGGGCGCGGCAGCTTGAGGTAGAGCGCCACTATGCTTGCCGGCGCCAGCGGAAAATCGACGCTGGGCGGGACCGGCCCGGGCACGGTGACGACGTCGTAATAGAAATTCTTGTCGGACACCGTGGCGCCGCCGCGGCTGATCTCGAGGCGCAGGTCCGGCGATACGTATTCCTTGTAGCCGGGCGGCAGCAGGGTCACTTCGATGACCGCCGTCGCCACCGCTTCCTGGCTGGGCAGGAACGGCAGGGGCGGCATGGTGAAATGCTGGACGATGCGCGCGGCAGGATCAGGCAGCCATGGCGTCGCGGGCGTCGGCGGCGCCAGGTAGCTGGCGCTGCCGACCTTGGTGCCGACCTTGGGATCGCCGGTGGAGAGATCGTAGGCGGTGACGGTCAGTCCGCTAAGATAAGCGGTGAAGTCGGCTCCTGCGACGGGTTTGTCGGGATGCAGGCGGATGATGATCAAGGTCGACATGAAAGACTCCTATCATTGGATAACTTCTCTGCTGCTCCTGACGTTGTCTTGCGGCGGCTGTCCAGGCTAGCGGTAAGCGCCCGCGCCATACAGGTTCCAGATGTTCCAGTCCAGCCAGCCCACGAAACTTTCAGCGTCTCTTCTGCTAGGGATGGTGTCGATGACCTTGTCGACTGCTGCCGAGCCATAGTGGTAGCCGATGCCGCCCATGATCAGTCCACCTATCGGCGAGCATATCGGCGCGGCTTCGCCGCACACCAGCCCGGCCTCGGCGCCGATCTCGCCGCCGTAGCAGGCGCCGGCCCAGCCGCCGCCCTCGGTGGCCGCCGCCCGCGCGGTCTGGGTGCCGCCGGTACCGTCCCTGATGTCGGCGTCGACGGCGTCGGCAAGATGATCGGCAGTCTGGATCGCTCCTATCACCAAGAACACTTCTCCCACACCCCTGACTCCCGAGCGATAGCCTTCCGAGTTGTACCAGCGGCCCGCGGCATCGACCCTGGCCACGCCGCCGGCCGGCACGTGCAGCGGATTGTTCCTTTGCAGGCCCCAGCTCTGGCTGCCTTCCAGGCTGTTGAGCGCACTGTCCTGCCAGCGATAGTCGAACGGCGACAGTCCTCGTTCCCCGGTCAAGTCGTGCTGCAATTCGATGATGTGGTCCTTGGCCCAGCCGCGGCCGCCCGGTGCCGGATCGGTGGGCTCGGGAAACAGGTCGCCGAATATATCCCTGGCCTCGACCTGGCCGGGCGACGTCCTGCGTGCATTGGTGGAAAAGCCGCGCCCCGCATTCCTGCCGATTTCGCCATTGAAGACTCCTTCGCGATAGGCGGACATCTTGACGCCGTCGTAGGAGTTCGGGACCTGCAGGGTGAATCCGGGCGGCGCCGACAGAATCAGGCCGTAACCCATCCCGCCCAATGCCGGGCCGTCGCCGCCGATGGTGCTGCCGCCGCTGCTGCCGCCGTCGGCGGCGGGCGGCGGCCCTTGATCGGCTGGATGTTCCGAGGGGATACAGCGTTGTTCGGCTTCTTCGCGCGGGGTCTGTTCGCTGGGATCGACGCAGGACTGCATGGCCGGATCGCATTCCGTGCCGGTCGGGTCGACATAGGTGACCGGGTTGCCGGCGGCGTAGGCATACAGATTGCTGCCGTCGACCATGCCTTTCGGATCGGGGTTCAGCCAGCGCGCCAGCCAGGAGGCGCAATACCTGGCGCCATGGTAATAAAGGCCGTTTTCCTCGTCGCGCTCCTTGCCGGTATACCGGTAGCGCTTGGGAGTCTCCGTCTGTGCCCGCACGGCCTGGTAGGTCGTGCTGCCGTATGGGCTGTATTCTTCATACGAAATGATCCTCGCTTGCTGGTCCAGCTCCACGCTGGCGGAACCAAGATGGTTGCTCAGCTGGTAGCGCAGCAATTGTTCCGGGGCCTGGTCGCTGCCCCGGGTCCGGCTTTCCACCAGCGCTACGCGCCGCTTGTCGTCCGTGATGTGCAGCGTCTCGCGTTCCAGGCTGACGGCTCCCTGCCCATCGTATTCACGGTATATCTCGAAGCCGCCGAGATAGATGCGTTCCTTCTGGCGAACACACGCCTGGTCTATCGCGGCGTGGCGCTCGGTAACCTTGCGTATGCGCTGCCCGCTGCCGTCATAGGCATACCAGGTCGTTTCCGGCGTGCCGTCGCTGCTGTGCTGCCGCGTCGAAGCTTGCAGCTGGTCGCGGTAATCCCACTGCAGCGCCGACAAATGCGGCATGGCCGTCATGTCGCCGTGCAGGCCGGCCGAGCCGTCATAGCGGTAAGGCTCCAAGGTGCTGCCGAACAGCGTGCTGCTCAAGCGGTTATTGTTTTTGCCGGGTTCCAGCTGGCTGCGCTCCTGGTAAGAATAAGTACGCTTCCAGCCGGGCTGGGCCGGATCGTCGCCGCGATGCTGCACAGCGAGCATGTTTCCCGTCTCGTCGTAGAGATATTGTTCGACATATCTCGCCATGGCGTTGCCGTCGCCGGGATGCGGCAGCGGGGGCTGTGCTTGCGGGCGGTGCTGGTGGGACGCGCCTGCCTGCCCCAAGTGCTCGCGGCCGCTGCCTTCGGCCAGGCGGTAGATGGCGTCGTAGGTGTAGTCGTTGCTCGGGCTGACGCGCCGGTTGCGGAAGTAGATGGTCTGCTGGGCGCTATCGCGGATATGCGTGATATTGCCGGTCGGGTCATAGGTATATTCGAGGTTTTGCAGCTGGCAGCCAGGCCAGCCTGGCAGCGCGGGATGCGGACAGTCGCCGGGAAAGGCGGCCTGGCTGCGATGGCTTGCCAGGCGGACCAGGCGGAAAGTCAACGGATCGTATTCATAACGGGAGCTGGCGCCGTTGCCGTACTCGATCAGGGTGCGCTGACCCTTGGCGTCGTAGCGGATGTCTCTGACAAGCGGCGTCGCCGTGGTCGTCGCATGCAGCCGCAACTCGACACGCGCCAGCTGGTTGGCCTGGTTGTATATGGACCGGATCACGCTCTGGTCGGGCTTGGTGAATTCGCGCGGGCGGTTGAGAGCGTCGTAGCTGGTGCTGCTGGCGTACCCGCCGTCTTCCAGCGGTACGGCGCCAGACCAGTCCAGGACCTGCTTGTATTCTTGCGCCAGCCGGCGCCGGCTGAGCAGCAGGTTGCCCTTGAAATCATAGGCTTCGCTGGCGACGATGCCGGCCTGGTCGAAGACTTGCACGGGCTTGCCGCGCAGGTTGCCGAGTTCGGGCTGCGGCCTCGTTTCGCCGTAGACTGTGCGCGTCAGCAGCAGTATCTCGGCCGAACCCCTGTGCAAGAAGGAATCGGTCAGCCGTCGCAGCGGATCGTAGGCATTGCGGAACTGGTGGCCGCGGCTATCCCAGGCGCGCACCGGATTGCCGCCGACATCGTTCAGGGCCCAGTGTTCGCCGGCCTCCATGCTGGCCTGGTGCAACCGGTTGCTGCCGGGAGCGAAGTCGCTGCGCAGGACGGTGCGGTTCTTGGCATCCGTGACGGCGCGCTGGTTGCCTTCGATATCGAGCAGGGTCCTGGTTGAATAAAACTCGTCGGCCAGCGGGTCGAGATGGCTGGCGCCGTTGCGCCGGGTCCGGTTGTGGACGATGTTCAGGATCATGCGGCCGAGCCCATCGAAATAGGCCAGGGCCGGCGTGCCGGCGTGCATGGACGTTTTTCGGGCGGCTTCCTGTTGCCGTTTGCCTAGCGCACCGGCGGCGCGTTGCTGGTACCAGCCAGGCAGGTAGTCGTGTTGCGGGAGGCGGCGGAAATGGTCGCCGACATCGCGGTCGGCGCCGGGATCGCTCACCAGAACGGTGTCGTTGACATCCCAGCTCTCCTGGCGCCATGGATCGAACACAGCTTTTTTCCAGCTGTGGTCCGGGTTCAGGGTAGCCACTACGCGTCCGACCGGATCGTAGAACTGGACCTGACTGACTCCCGCCTGCATGTTGAACCTGAAGTCGTGGCTGTCGTCGAAGAACGGTTCGTACTGCCTGACAGGCTGGCTCTTGTTGTTGAAGACGGTCCAGCCGCTGCCGATCCAGCGCGGCGCGCTGGTGGAGCCGGCATCGCCAGCGCGTTCAGGTTCGGCTTGCGTCTTTTTCTGGATTTCCCGGCCGAAACCATCGGAATAACTGAAGCTGGGAAATATCCTGCTCTGGCTTCCCGGCGCCAGGTCGCTGAGGTGGGTCTCGCGCGACAGCGTTGCCGCAAAGGCCGGCTGCCCGGCCTCCGGGCTAGCGCTGCCGGTCCGGTAAAAACGCTCCTGGTCGTAGACAATGCGCGCAGTGGCCGAGCCAAGCAGGGCGCGTGCAGCCGAGCCTTGCGGATCGGCGAAGAATTGTTCGATTTCCGGCCCGGTCAGGTCCGGGCTGAATCCGGTCAGCGAATCGCCCAGGTTCTCCGTGGTTTTTCCCATGGTTGCGGTGCCCGCGACAAGTCCAAGCGCATCGAAGGCGACTTCTGAACGATTGCCGTTGGCGTCGCTTAGCAGGCGGGGCTGCTGCATCCGGTAATCGTTCTCTGCGGCCACGGTGTTGCCTACCGCGTCAACGGTGCGGATCATCAATACATCATGAGAGTCGAAATCCACCGTGCTGCTGTGCCCGAATGCGTTTTCGAAACGGCGCGGCAGGAAAAAATGTGCGGCGGCCTGGTCCCGCTCAGCGGCTGGATCGGCATCGGGGTCGCTGTGGAAAAAGACTTTGCCGCCGGGGATCCACCAGCAGCCGTCGCCATCCAGGTCGGCATAGCCGCCGCCATCGGCCGCTTTGCTGCCCAATACCGTTTTTGCGTCCGGCAGCATAGCCGCCGGCGGCCGGAAGATCGCCTCCAGCAGGCTGGGCGTGAATGCCAGTGTGTAGCTGTCGCCAGGCAACGCCAGCGATTCAAGCGTTCCCGGAGGCAGCAGGCGATCTAGCCGGTTGCTGCGATAGATATTGCGTGTCCGTTTCAGCAGGCGGCGGCAAGGATGTCCCCCGGGAGTTTCAGGGATGCGCCCATCTTCGTAGGGCAGGTCGTGCTTGCCGTCGCTGGCCAGCTTTACTTTCTCGGCCAGTTCGTGGAACAGAAAAAAGTTGCCGGCGCCGTCATGCCGGCGCTGCGGGTGCATCCCGCTCAGTTCATAAAGACGCGTCTCAGCGGCTACCGGCTTGCGGTAGGCGTCGTCTTCCTTGACCGCATTGGTATAACCGTTTTCGGTCAGCGTCAGCAGGACCTGCGCTTGCCCCTTGCGGTCGTCCTCGGTGAGCAGCGGCGAGGCTTCCGGGAAGCAGCGCCCGTAAGCGACGGCCACCGATTTCAGCACGTTGCCATAGTCGTCGGTTTCCAGCGTAACGCTGTGCGAGACGCGCGGATCGGCACGCTTGCGTCCTTCCACCAGGTACAGCTTGCGTTCGTAATTGCAATTCAGCGCTTCGCGCGCATGGGTAAAGAAAACCGCATGCCGGTTGTTGCACTTGTGCTGCAGGATCCTGACGGCGTAATTGTTTTCGGCCACCGTATACGGGCGGCCTGATTCTTCTTTTTCATCGAGCGCATAGATCTCCTGGCGCAGCGTCATTCCCTTTAGTGCACGGCATGCCTCGCGTGCTTCGTCGGCGCTTAAATGCGGCGGCAGGATGGTGTCTTCGAGCTCTATCGCCGCACCCGCATCTCCGCCGCCGTAATATTCCCGCGCCATGTGACGGGAAATCAGCGCGCCGTGCAGGTAGGCGCCAGTATGCGACCATGTCTTGGTGAGGACCGGCGGACTGTTGGAGGCCTTGTCGATATTCGCGCCGGCCGGGAAATTGCTGCTCGCCGTCAGTACGGCAAATTCTTCGGTATCGTACTTGTCGACGCGGCCGAAACCGCGGAACTCTCTTTCAATCCCGTCGTAAAAGCCGTGATGGTAGGCATAGCGGGAAGCGCTGCGGCTGCGGCTCACGTAATCGTAGGTTTCGACGCGTTTGACGACATGGACCGGAAACGGCAGCCTGGTTACCCAAGGCGCGCCGGCGGCCCTGTCAGCCAGGTAGAATTCCGTGGATGAAGCGTATTCGATGCGGGTTTCGGCGCCCATGTTGTTGACTGAACGTGTCAGGAGGTGGGGTTTTTGCCCGCACATCAGGTCGACATAACGCAGCTGCCGCCCGTTTCCCGCCGCCAGCGGCGAGCTCCACAGCAGGCAGGACGTGCCGCGGCCAAGGAAATCCGTCACCATGACCGATGCCACATTGTCGATGGCAGGGAAGCGCCGCAGGCGGCGCGCGCTGCTCCAGCCGTTGCCGGCCTGGTTCAGGAAAATGTTTACGCCGTCCTTGCCAAGATAGAGCAGGTCCGTGGTTCCTGAGCCGTCGGTGTCGGCGAGCCGGATCCTGCTTTGGTCAAACTGGTCCGGCTGGTCCAGGCGCGGGGCGCAATCCATCGTTACCTTGGCGCCAAATCGGCCGTAGCCGAGATTGGGCCAGTAGCAGATTTCGCCGTTGCGTATGCGCAGGATGTCTGACAGGCCATCGCCCGACATGTCGGCCAGGTAGATGGCTTGGCTGGGATCGGAGAACACTACGCGCGGCCCCATTTCCTCGTCAAGAGGCGAGCGGACCCGCAGTCCTGGTCCGAAGCCTTCCTGCAGCAAGGATGGATGCCAGGTCAGGGCATCGTCCTCGGTCACCAGGACGTCGGCGATGCCGTCTCCGGTGAGGTCGACGAAACGCAGGTTGGGATCGTTCCAGTCCCTTACCGGAAGCGAAAGGAAGGTGCGGAAACCGGTCCATCCCGAATCCAGGCTGCGTCCATGGAATCCTGCCGCCGCCGGGGAAAAGTCGACCAGGTCAAGGCCGCCGTCGCCGGCCACATCCATGAGAAATTGCGCGGCGCCGCCCGGCTTCGCCAAGGCAGGCTGCGACCTGACGATACTAGTGGCGCCCAGGCGGCCGTTGCCGATATTCGGTTTGTAGAACCAGGCATCTTCCTGTTCTGTCAGGACTCCCGGGATGCCTTCCGAATCGAAGTCCAGCCAGCGATACATGCCGGCATCGAGGCCGCCCGGAAAATTGGCGAGCCCTTCGGCGTCCACTTCCTGCAACTGGAAATCTTCAAACGCCGGATCTTCAAGCGGGCTGGCGGAATACGCCAGATCCAGCGGCGGCCACGAACGCGTCAGGTAATGCTGGTCCGGCTGCAGCTTGTGTCCGGATTGCACAATGCGGGTGATGAAGGAACCGGTGTTCTTTTCGCTGTAATCGAAAGCGGTGGAGCGGACCAGGCACGAGGGGTTGCCCATCTCGTCCGGGAAATGATGGAATATCAGTATGCGCCGGCATAAGCGGTAGCTGCGGATTTCGAAGCCGGATCGATAGGAGGAGAAGGGATCCTTTCGAGCCAGCCATGGCCGTTGCGGATCGATGCCGGCTTGCGCCATGATGTGCTGCCCCGGCCCCGGTGCCTGTTCGCGGTAGTGGCCTTCGCCATAATCGAAGACGATGTCGAACAGCCATTCGACGGCATCAAGCGTATGCCGGGCCGGCAGTTGGGTGTGGCGCCGCAAGCTTGCCGCATCCAGCAGCAACGGCCGCCGGTTGCCGTAACGGATTCGTTTCGGATAGCGGTTCGCGGTCCTGATGCGGTTGCGTTCGTTGCTCTGGGCGCGGTCGACACCATCGTCGTTTTCAGCGGCATAGTCGTACAGGATGGCATTGCCTTTGTCATCGTAGCTTTGGCAGATCAGCCAGCTGAAAACATGTCCGGGATCGCATGGGTCGGCGATGCGGGAAGCGCTATCGATGCCGTAGACGGTGAGTACGTTTTCCTTGGAAATGCTGCGCCAGTGGATGTCGCCGTCGGTGATCCTGGTCCAGCGTTCGATGCGGGCGAACAAGCCTTCGATGCGCGGGCGGTAGCGTTTGACGCAATAACCGTCGCATTCAATTTCATCGGCGGCATTGCGCACCAGGACCGGCACCAGGTCTTCTGCCGCTGACAGGACGAAGATGTCCGATTCTTCGCTGTCGCGATAACGGGGAATTCCCTTGTCGGTGCGGCGTGTGATGGCCGGCAAGGATATGCTCCAGCCCATGCCGAAGATATTGTTAGCGCTACCGGAGTTGTAGGACAAGGACAGTTGCGGCATGAAGCCGGAACGGCCGGGACTGATGGCGATCGGAACCGTGAGGGAGCTTGCGCCGCTCATTGGATTGGCAGCAAATTTCTCGTCGATGCCGCGGATCGCGCCGCCGCCCTTGGGCAGGTTCAGCTGCGGCGCCGTGGGGCCGAGCTGGGCCTGTGCCGGATCCGTAGCGTCCACGTCAGATGCAGTGCCAGCTGCCATTGGCTCTCCATTGAATCATGTCCAATCACAGTCCTGACACGTCGCCGACGTTGGTCAAGATTTTTTGTTCGATCCGGTCACGATGCGGTTGTGGTGACCTCCGTAAAAATATAGGTCGCGTATTGCCCTTTTGCAAGATAAGAAAAAAAGATAATTTGTACGTGGAAATCCGAAGAAAGGCGATGTCGGCACGGTACGCGCCAGCCGCTATTCCTGCCGTTTTTTTTTGTAATGGCGTGGCCTGAAACCAGTCAAGGCGCTCGTCGGGATGGGGGCGATATTTTCCGGCGTTCCCGGCATGCAGCCAGCGGCCCAAGCCAGTGGCATGGTATGTTCACGATCTGTGCCCGGACCGCCGTTTTTATCGAGAAGAGAGAATCCATGTTCGCCTTCGATCCTAATCATTATCCTTACGCTTCCCGCCGCAGCGCGGTCTACGCCAGGCGCGGCATGGTCGCCACCTCGCAGCCGCTGGCGGCGCAGGCCGGGCTGGCGGTGTTGCAGGCCGGCGGCAACGCCATCGATGCGGCAGTCGCTACCGCCGCTGCGCTGACCGTGGTCGAGCCGACCGCCAACGGCATCGGCGGCGACGCCTTCGCGCTGATCTGGCACCAGGGCCAGCTGCACGGCTTGAACGCCAGCGGTGCGGCGCCGCAGGCAGCTACGCTAGCCAAGCTGCACGCAGCCGGCCACCGGAGCATGCCGAAATACGGCGGCTTGCCGGTCACCGTGCCCGGCGCGCCGGGCGCATGGGCCAGCATGGCCGAGCGCTTCGGCAAGCTGCCGCTGCAGCATTCCATGGCGGGCGCCATCGCGCTGGCGCAAGACGGTTATCCGGTATCGCCGATGGTGGCGTTCGCCTGGCAGCAGGCTTACAAATTATTCCGGGAAGAGCTGAAGGATGGCCATTTCCAATCCTGGTTCGATACCTTCAGCATCGATGGCCGGGCGCCGCATGCCGGCGAAACCTGGCGTGCGCCGGACCATGCCGCCACGCTGCGCGCGATTGCCGCCGACAACGGCGCCAGCTTCTATCGCGGCGCCCTGGCGGAACGGACCGCCGCTTGCGTGCAGGCCGCCGGCGGCTACCTCGACAGCGCCGACCTGGCGGCGTACCAGCCACAATGGGTGACGCCGATCAGCAGCAGCTACCGCGGCTACCAGGTATGGGAAATCCCGCCCAACGGCCACGGCCTGGTGGCCTTGCTGGCGCTGAATATCCTGAAAGGTTTTGACTTCAGCGAACGCGATACCTTGCTGACCTATCACCGCCAGATCGAAGCCATCAAGCTGGCCTACGCCGACGGCCTAGCGCACATCGCCGACAGCGGCTACATGCGGGTGGCGGTCGAGGATTTGCTGTCGGACGCCTATGCCGACGAGCGGCGCAAGCTGATAGGCGCGCGCGCGGCGCTGCCGCAGGCGGGCCAGCCGGCGCGCGGCGGCACGGTGTACCTCAGCACCGCCGACGACGAAGGCAACATGGTGTCCTTCATCCAGAGCAATTACATGGGTTTCGGTTCCGGGCTGGTGGTGCCGGGGACCGGCATCGCCCTGCATAACCGCGGCAACAATTTCACGCTCGACGCCGCCCATCCGAATTGCCTGGCGCCGGGCAAGCGGCCTTACCACACCATCATTCCCGGGTTCCTGAGCAAGGACGGCCGGGCGGTCGGCCCGTTCGGCGTGATGGGCGCGTTCATGCAGCCGCAGGGACATGTGCAGATGGTCATGAATACGGTGGATTTCGCGCTCAATCCACAATCCTCGCTGGACGCTCCGCGCTGGGAATGGGAGAGCGGCAACAACGTCAGCATCGAGCACACCAATGCCGAACATCTGTTCCGCGGCTTGCGCGGCCTCGGGCACGAAGCATTGTGGTCGGCCAACCAGCTCGGTTTCGGCCGCGGCCAGATCATCTGGCGCGACCGCCACGGCGTCCTGTGCGGCGGCACCGAGCCGCGCACCGACGGTTGCGTGGCGGCCTGGTGAGCCTCGGGGTTACAGCTGGACGTTGGTGGTGGCGTTGAACCTGGTGTTCAGGCTGGTTTCCAGGTTGCCGATAGCCCCTTCCAGGACGGTGAAGATTTGCGCGCGGTTGGCGGCGTTGCTCAAGTCCAGCGTGGCGCCGGCAGCGACTCCGGCCGTGGCCAGCGCGCTGTTGAACGCAGCCTGCGCCTGCGCCGCCGAAATATAGGCCGACTGGCCGGCGCTGTTCACATACGCCAGGGTCTGGAATACATTGGAGAACACGGTTCCCAGCGCCGGGATGGCGAAGGCGACGTGGTTGGCCGGCGTCGCGAAGGTAGTGGCGCTGGTGGTCGGGACCGGGTTGTCATACAGCTGGTCGAGGTAATAGCGCACCTGATACGGATACTGCTTGTAGGTGTCGGTCGCGCCCCATACCGAACTGTAGGCGTTGACGCTGGCCACCGTCGCCGCCGTGGCGATTGCCGCCAGCTTGCTGTAGCTGGTCATCAGCGTGCCGTAGAAACCTTGGTTGTAGGCGACGTTCAGCAGCACGTCCAGGAAATTGTCCGGCAGCTTGGTGAAGTTGGCCAGCGCGTTGTCGTAATCCGGCTGCCATGGCGTGGTCCAGCCGCCCGCGCCTTTGCCGGTAACGATCAGGGCGACAAAATCGTTGTAGTGGAAATAGGCGGTCAGCATCGGCCCGTAGTACTTGTTGTTGAACGATGGCGGCGTCGGCTTGCTGTACTGCTGGGCCGCGTTGGCCATGGTGTAGCCGATGTTTTTCTGGAGCGCGACGTAGTTGATCAGCGAATGGCCGGCCGGCGCGTAGGAACCGGACACCATGTCGGCAGCGTAATTGTTGATCTGGTACGGACCGCCCTGGCCGGTGCCCATCACCGCCTGCTGGTCGGGAGACGGATCGATCAAGTTGCCGCTGCTGACGTACAGGCCGGTCGCTATGTTTTCCTGCAGCAGCTGGCCCAGGATCGAGCCGTACAGGTAGTCTTTCTGGAACTGCATGCCGGGATAATATTGCTTCAGCAGGTGGCCATACATGACGCCGGCGATGATGTTCGACATGATCAGGTCGTTGTAGTTGCCGCCGTCCAGCAGCAGCTGGTCCTGCGCCGAGCCGGCACCCAGCAGCAGGTGGAAATTGATGGTTCCGGTGGTGGCCCCTGGAGGAGGCGGCGTGACAGGCGGCGGCGTCACCGGCGGCGCCGAGTCGCCGCAGGCGCCGGCCGAAGTCCACGGTTTTCCGCTGCCGGCCGGGCCGCTGTCGGTGGATGGGTTATTCCCCTGTGTCCACCAGTTGGCGGTGTAATTGACGTTGCTGTAGCTGGCGCTGTTGCCGCCGGTGTAGACGGCGCTGGCAACCCACGCGGCGGCGCAGGCCGGGGCGCTGGCCTTGGCTGAAACCTGCTGCAGGCTTGCACTGGCAACGCCAGGCGAACCGCCGTCGCTGCAGGCGGCCAGCATGGCGCCGGCCAGGCTCAGCAACAAGGTGTTGGATAGCGTTGTTCTCATGTCTCTCTCCTCGAACAATGGATGATGCAAGAGGAGCGAGCCAAAGATCAGCGTGCGCGCACTCCCTAAGCTGTGGCTGAGGATGCGGCTGCGAAAAATGAGCGTCAAGTGGTTTAAAAATTCTCGCGGCGGCACCATACCACTTCAAGATCTGTGTGATTCCAGCCGGGCAAGCGTTTTGGTTTTACATCGCAGGCAGAATCCCCCTGCATCCATATATTTCCATGTGGAAATAATATTCGGGAAGAATGGGCCGGCGCCAAACGGCGGCATTCGCGGCCTGTCCGGCCCGGGCCCAGTACAGACGGGGACATACCACTTGCGCCGACGGCATCATGTGGTCTTAGCCGGCATGACGGTTCTTTCATCTTTTTTGCCGGCCCGGCCGCGGGCAGGCAAAGCAATGATCGACGCCGGAATGTGGCAATATCGCGGATATTTATCCGTGACGTGATCAATTACTGAAAGCCACAGCCATGCGACCATTACCTTTCCTGTGCAAGGTGTCTTGCGCGGTGTTCATGCTTGTGTGCGGGACCGTTAGCGGGACCGCAAGCGGGAGCACTTCCGCACAAAGCACTTACCAGGCCTCGGGCGACTGCGCCGGTCTTCCGCGCCTCGACCTCAAGGTTGCCAAGGGCATGTGCATGGGGCTGGTTGCCGAACACCTTGGTTTCGTGCGCGGCGTCGCTGCCATCGGCCAGGATATCTATGTGCTGGACATGGGCGGCTGGGCCAGCAACCGCGGCCGCCTGCTGCGCCTGAACCTGAAGCAGGGCGGCAAGCCGGAAGTGTTGCTGAGCAAGCTCAACATGCCCAACGCAATCATCGCGACGCCGGACAAACGGCTGCTGGTCAGCATGCTCGGCCGCATCGTGCGCATCGATCCCGCGGCCAAGGATATTGCCGCCAGCATGCAAGATGCAGTGACCAACCTGCCTGGCACTGGCCGCCATCCGCTGACAGCGATGGTGCTGGGTGCCGACGGCTCGCTGTACATCAATGTCGGCTCGGCTACCGACAATTGCGAGATCAAGCCAGACCAGCCCGGCAAGGCGGCTTTCCCTTGTCCCGAGATAGGCGAGACGCCGCCGCGCGCCAGCGTGCTGCACGCCAGGCTGCCGGCGACCGGGGCGGCGCTCGACGCCCGCACCATACCGGTCCATGCGCGCGGCTTGCGCAACAGCATGGCGCTGGCGCTCAGCCCGGACGGCACGCTGATCGCCGCCACCAATTCGCGCGACAACATCACCGTCGCCGATGCCAGCCTGCCTGACGCCGAACTGCCGCACGACACCTTGAGCTGGCTGGCCGCAGGCGCCGATTACGGTTGGCCGTATTGCTTCGACCAGCTCAGGGCCAGCCCCGAATATCCGAAGTTCGACTGCAGCAAGAAGACCGCCCCCGGCCGCCTGTTGCCGCCGCATGCGGCGCCGCTCGGCATGCTGCTCTACAGCGGCAAGACCATGCCGGCGCTGGCCGGCCGCCTGGTCATCGGCTATCACGGCTATCGCGCCGCCGGCCACAGGCTGGTCAGCCTGGCTCTGGATTCATCATATAAGCCGGTGGGTGAGCCGAAGGAGCTGGTGTCGGGCTGGAATTTCCTGGCCGGTAAACATCCGATGGGCGCGCCGGTGGGACTGGCGACGCTGGATGACGGCAGCGTGGTGATTACGGAAGACAGGAACGGCACGCTGGTGCGGCTGGCTGCCGATACACGCTAGCCTGTGCAGGCGGCGTGGTTCTGATCCGGCTGAGGCCGCCGGCTTAATTTGTCGTGCTGGGTTTACCGATATGTGAGGAGATTCTAGCCATCCCATGCTATCTGCATGGTGACAAAGCTATTGACGAATCTACTCACATATCGATACAGCCGCATGTGAGCCTGGAACAGAGCTTAACGGAACAATATGACAGGCGTTTGACATTGGATGCGGTTCCTCGCATGCCGGGCGCCGAGACCCGGGAACTGCCCTGAGAATGATGTTGCCACAGTGCAAAGTCATGATAATATTTCAACGAGCGAGCCGGCCGTTTTTCAATAACGTATCCGATTCTCGTGAATCTTATCGACAGGGTGGACTGACAGGCGCCGCTATCAGAGCGCTACGTCCGCAAAACAAGGGGAGCGGATGGAAAACATATATCCGGCAGGTCCGGCGAGCGTGCCGGGTGATCTTGCCAAACCAACCAAGGCATACAAGAATCGGGCATGGCTAGCGGTCGGCTGCCTTGCGTTGTTCATTGCGCTGTATTTTTTCCTCGCCGGCTGGTTCGGGCTTACCGCCTACCGGCTTATCGGAAATGCGGTGACGAATGGCAGGAATGCGTTCTGGAGTTTCGTCGCCGGGGCATGCGCTGCGTTCCTCGCCATCTTCATGCTCAAGGCGCTTTTCTTTACCAGGCAGATCGTCAAGACTGACGATCCCGAAGTCACGCCTGAACAGCAGCCTCGCCTGTTCGAGTTCCTCTACCGGCTTGCCGACGAAGCAGGCGCGCCGCGTCCGCACCGGGTGTTCTTGTCGGCGCGGGTGAACGCCGCTGTCTTCTACGACTTGTCCATCCTCAACCTGATCTTCCCCTCGAAGAAAAACCTCGAAATCGGGCTGGCGTTGGTGAATGTGCTGTCGCTGGGCGAACTCAAGGCGGTATGCGCCCACGAATTCGGCCACTTTGCCCAGCGCTCGATGGCGGTGGGGCGATGGGTATACACGGCGCAGCAGATCGCCGCGCAAATCGTTGCCAGGCGCGACGCCCTCGACAGTTTCCTGGCAGGCTTGTCGCGCGTCGATTTCCGCATTGCGTGGATCGGCTGGGTGCTGGGAGTGATCGTGTGGTCGATCCGCTCGGTGATCGACGTCGGATTTCGCGGCGTAGTGCTGGCGCAGCGCGCGCTTGCGCGTGAAATGGAAATGCAAGCCGACCTGGTGGCCGTTTCACTGACCGGCAGCGATACGCTGATACACGCCCTGCATCGGCTGGGAGCGGCCGACGACGCCTGGGACCGGGCCGTCCGGTTCGCGCATTCCGAGGCGGCCGGCAAGCGCGTCGTCAAGGATGTGTTTGCGATCCAGTCGAACATCATCGAACAGTTCGCTCGGGTGCTGGACGATCCGTTTTATGGAAAATATCCGCCGCTGCCGGCCGATAACGCGCCGGCGCATCGCGTGTTCAAGGCCGATTTCGCGCTGCCTCCAAGCATGTGGGCGACCCATCCGCTGAACTACGAGCGGGAAGAAAATGCCAAGCGCAATTATGTGCCGGCCGCGTCCGATGACCGCAGTGCGTGGACCATCTTCGAGGATGCGCAATCCTTGCGCGAACAAGCCTCGGCGCGTATGGCAGGTGCGCAAGAGGATGAGCCCGCGCCGATCGAGGCATCCCTGGCCAGGTTGGGCGAGCAGTATTCCCGCGAATATTTCAACCGCGCTTACCGCGGCGTCTACCTAGGCCGCTCGGTGACGCGCGAGGCCAGGCACGCGAGTGATCTGTTCGATTTGCAGCGTGAGGCAGATGCGAGCGAGCTGCAATCGCTCTATCCTGAATCGCTGGGGCAAGACCTGGAGCAGTTGCGCAACCTTGAAAAGGAAGTGCTGCTGCTGGAATCTTTGCAAAGCAAGGCGTTCGTGCCGGCCGACGGCGTGATTCGTTACCGCGGACGGCAACTGCGCCGCAGCGAGCTGCCGCAAGCCATAGAAGAATCGCGGCGGGAAGCGACCCAGGCGCGGGACAAGATCTGCGCCCATGACCGCCTGTGCCGCACCCTGCACCTTGCCGCAGCCCGCAAACTCGGGCACGGCTGGGAGGAGTACCTCGCAGGATTGATCACCTTGCTGCACTACGCAGACCACACCGATGCCTGCCTGCGCGACGCCCAGGCGGCATTGCGGCAAGTCATCTCGGTCGAGACCTCAGGCGGCGTGCGCCAGGTGGGCAACGATGGTGCCGACCGCATCGTGCGGGTGGCGAGCGAACTGTACCAGCTCGTCGCGCGAGTATATGAAGATGCGGCTGCCGTCGTGTTCGATGCCTCGTTCGCGCCGCGCCTTGGCGCAGAATCGTTTGCAGGCGCGCTTGGCGAACTCGGGCTGAGGCCGCCGCATCGGGAGAATATCAATGATTGGCTGCGGGTCGTAGACGGCTGGCTGAACCAGACGCTGGGGGCGTTGGTTGCCTTGTCCTCGTGCACGCTGGAGAGGCTGCTGCAGAGCGAAGCGGCGGTTGCCGGATGGGCGCGGACAAATGCCGAGCCTGAGGAAGCGCCGGCGCCTGTCCAGGCGCCCAAGGATTGCGCCACGCTGATTCCCGGCAGTGAACGGGCGCGGACAATCAAGGCCGGATGGTGGCAGCGTTTTCAATCGGCGCAGGGGTGGGGGCATGGGCTGGCGCGTTTTGCCGTTGCCGGAGGGATCATCGGCGCCGTGCTGCTGACGGGCTCATCGCTGGCCTTGCCCGACATTGCAATCTACAACGGACTCGGGCGTTCCGTGCGAGTCAGCATCGGCGACCACTCTGTCAGCGTTCCTGCATTTTCATCAAGCAAGATCGAAGCTTCCCGCGCCAGCAGCTACCATGTCGAAGCGCACGATGAGCAGGGGCACCTGATCGAAAGCTTCGAGGGCGATATAAGCAATGCCCAGTCGGGCGCGTTCTACAATGTTGCAGCCGCCAGCCCGCTGATCCAATGGACCGCGGCGTATGGCGGTTACCAGGCGCCGCCGCCGGAAAGCATAGGGGTTACGCGCTGGGGACATTCGACAGCCGACGTAGTGTTCGAAGAACCGCCGAGTTCGATCAAGAGTAAAGGCGGCGGCATGCGCACCGTGCTGAGCGGCGCCGGCGACATGGCGCCAGCGCAAACCCTGAGCTGGGTGCCGCACGCAGACATTGCAAAAACAATCGCAACCCGCGCGCGCTGGAGCAATCCCCACGATCCTTATCTCATGCATTGGCTAAGCCTTGCAGCGGCGCAGCCTGGTTTTGACGGCATCTTGCGGCAGCGCATGGCGGATGATCCTCGCGACATCGTCGCCTTGCGCATGCTGCAGGACAGTATCGCCCCGGCCGCGCGCGCAAGTTTCTGCGCGCAGCAGGCTTCGCTCTCCGCCGCAGCGCCTGACAACCCGGACCTGCGTTACATCGCCCTGCGCTGCATGCCGGATTCCGACGCCAAGAACGCTGGATTCGACGAAGGCCATCGGCGCTGGCCCGGCCATGGCTGGTTCGCCTACGCAGTGGGATATACCGCCGAGGAGAAAGGCAACTGGGCGGACGCCAGCACGGCAAAGATGCTGGCGGCAAAAAACGAGCCGGCGCTGAGAGACGTCATCAGCGTTGATATTGCACGCCTGAGGCGCATGCAATCGGGCAATCCGCGGGCCGATATAGCCGACCTGGCGCGCAGCTCGACGAGCGTGCGCACCATGCTGGCGCTGGAGACCGGCGAGGGCATCAGCGGCAATGCGATGGCTGCCTATCACGAGCTGGCGCTTGGGCACATGGAAAGCGCGGTATCGAAAGCCAAAGGCAGCGAACATGAGGCGCGCGTGCTGCGCCTTGCTGCCGCCAGCAGCGGTGCGCCCCGGGCTTTGGTGGCGCAGGCGCTTGCCTTGCCTCTGCTTGATACGGATACCGATGAGGCCAGCATATTCTCGGCGATGGCGCTAGCAATCCGCGCAGGGAAAGATGTCAGCCAGTATCGCGGCGCACTCAGCCGCCTGGAGCAGAGCCGCAAGAATGCCGGCCTTGAGGAGCGCATGCTGCGTTTTGCGGATGCGCTGCGCGACGGCAAGGTCGCGCAAGCCCAGGGACAGCTGGACGGCTTGCCGATGGAACTGCGCGCAACCGCTTACGCCATGGGCGTCACGGTCCTCGGAGAGCGCGCCCCCGCTGACTGGAAGCTGGGAGCGCGCTGCATGCTGTTTGCCTCCGAGCGTCCTTATTTCGGATGACGGCAATACGCTAGCCGAAGATTTTCCGGAGCCGGCAAAATGCACTTGCCGGCTCCGGCTGCCTGGCTTTTAGCCCTGCCTGGCGCGGATTTCCTCTATGCGCGCCTCGCCGTTGTTTAGCGCAGCGGGCGTTGTATGCACCGAGTAGTAGCCGAGGACGAGATCGTGCCGGTGCGGCGCCGCCGAGCCGACGACGAATTCGGTATCGGTCAGGGCCTCGAACTCCACCGCTTGATCCGACATGTCGAACGCTGCGAAATCGCCATGCCGCAGTTCGTCGGGAACCGCTACGGCGCCCGCTGCGACAGCGGTCCACAGGACAGTGTGGCCGGCCGGCGGCTGGTAACGCCAGCGCTCGCCGGCTTTCAGGCGCACCGCCAGGTAGTTGATCGGCGACGGCGCGGGAATCGCGCTCGATGCGGCGCCATGGCTGCCGAGCAGCACGCGCGCAGGACCATGCGCCGGCACGTCTGCGGCTGCCTGGTAGATGCTTATGGTGGGCCCCAGTTCCAGCTCCGGCGGCAGCGCTATCCATAGCTGGAAGCCGCGCGTCCGGCCCGGCTTGTCGAGCCCGCCGCCGTGCCACATGCCGCGCCCGGCCTGCATCCATTCGACGCCGCCGGCGGCCAGCGCGCCGCTGGAGCCGTCCGGGTCTATATAGCTGACGGCGCCTTCCGCGATGTAAGTCAGGGTAGCGATGCCGGAATGGGGATGCAAGCCGAGCTTGAAAGGCGGGCCTTCGTAGTCGAACAGGTCGAGGAACACGAACGGCTTGATGAGCTGGCCCAGGTCGGACGGGCTGACCAGGCGTGTGATGGGGCCGTGCGCCCGTCCCCGGGTACGTTTTGCAATCTGGCGCACAGCGACAGGTGCGGTTTCGGGGTAAGTAGCAGAGAGAGACATTTTCTATCCTCGCAATTGTGGGTTATGTGCTGGCGGGCGCAGCAGCGTTGCCGCGCGCGTTCTCGCGATCAGCCGCGCGCAGTCTTCAGGGCGGCGGTCCACCACAGCAGGTCGTCGATCATTTTGCCGGCGGGTTCCGCCAGTCCGGCCAGGCCGGCGTCGACATCGCCGCCCTGGAAATGCGCCCAAAGGACGGCGGCAGGGATGTGCACCGAAGTGCGGACCGGGGCCAGCTGCAATTCAACCGCGGTCTCGCGCAACTGCTGGACGCTGCGTATGCCGGCGGTGCCGCCGTAGCTTACGAATGCCGCCGCTTTGCGGTTCCACTCCGGATAAACCCAGTCGATGGCGTTCTTGAGCACGGCTGAAGTGCCGTAGTTGTATTCAGGCGTGACGAACACGAAACCGTCGGACTGCGCGATGGCGGTGGTCCATTTCTGGACCACTGCGTCCGGATACGGCGCGCGGCCCGGCATGGCCGGCGGCGCCGGCTGGTCGAAGAAAGGCATCGGGAAGTCGCGCAGGTCCAGCAGCCGTGCTTCGACGCCGTCGCGCTGCCTGAGGTGGTCTGCAATCCAGTGTGCAGGTTTTTCGGAAAAGCGGCCTTCGCGGGTGCTGCCGATGATGACGGAAATGATAGTCATGTAATGCTCCTTGCTGATAGTTGGGAAAGACAGCCTGCCTGCACCTTCAGGCGCTGGCGCGGGCCGTTCCTAGTCCATTGCCTCATGCTTGGTAAAGAAGCTAGACTTGGTATAAAACTGTTACCTGGACTATTGTAGGTACTGGTGATACGCTTCACAAGAAGGCACATGACTGATACCGGAGCACATGCAAGTGACTGTCAAACTACCCGATCACAAGAGCGAAGATTGCCGCGCCATCAGTTCCGTACTGGCGCGCGTCGGCGATAAATGGAGCGTGCTGATCATCGTCCTGCTCGGCGACGGGCCAAAACGTTTCAATGAAATCAAGCGTGCCGTGGGCGGCATTTCGCAAAGGATGCTCACGCTTACGCTGCGCGGACTGGAACGGGACGGACTGGTGACGCGGACGCAGTTCCCGACGATCCCGCCGCGCGTCGACTACGAGCTGACCGATCTCGGACGTTCCCTATGGAGCGCGGTCGAGCCGCTTGGCGTGTGGGCGCGAAGCCATGTGGGGCACATCACCAAGGCGCGTGCCGGGTTTGATGAAAAGGCCGATTTGCAGGAATAGGAATAGCTTGAGGCTGGCCGGGCCGCCTGCCGCAGGCCCATGCTCGCATATATATGCCCGTACAAACGCAAAAGCGCAAACAAGGACTGCGGCCGCCAGCGCCGCAGTGAACCAGCCCGGCCAGCCTATGCCAGGGAATCAGCCGGTTTGCCGGAGGAACTGCAGGATTAGTGCGGCAATCTCGTCCGGCGCATCCTCCAGGCAGTAATGGCCGACGCCAGCCAGCCGATGGATTGGGGCCGCCGGAAACAGTTCGCTGAATAACGGGAGGAAATGTTCCGCTTGGAGCGTGCGGTCCGCGGTTCCCCAGATGGCGAGCGCCGGTTTGGCGCGGATGGCAAGGCCGGCAGCTGCGCCTGGCGTTTCGAAGCGGTGCATGCCAGTGGCGAAACCTTTGGCCCAGCCGATCACGCCGAGGCAGTCGGCCGGATTGGCGAAGCGTGATCCGTAGGCGGACAGCCAGGTGTCGGTGATCAGCGCGTGGTTCTCGAAGCCGTTCAGCTTCAGCGTGCTCAAGATGTTGAAGCCGAGCTGGCCCAATACCGGTTCCAGGCTGCCGTCCTGTCCGGCTTTCGCGATCCACTGGAACCAGGGCGAGGCGCCGGCATTCGCGGTCAGCCGCTCGAAAAGATCGGCCTGGCCGAACGGGACCGGGCCATTGGCCGAGACCACGCGCAGGATGCGGCCTGGATGCCTGGCAGCCAGGCCCATGCCGACCGGGCCGCCGAAATCGTGCATTACGAGGGTGATATTGCGCAAGTCGAGCGCGAGGACCAGACGTTCCAGGTTGTCGATGTGATTCTGCAGCCAGTAGCTGCGGTGCTGCGGCGTCGCGCTCTTGCCGAAACCCATGTGGTCGGGGACGATCACGCGGTGGGCGCCGCTCAGCACTGGAACCAGGTGGCGGAACAGGTAACCCCAGGTCGGTTCGCCGTGAAGGCAGAGCACCACGTCAGCTTCGCGCGGGCCCTCGTCGACATAGTGCATCTGGAAACCGGGAGCATCGGTGAAGTGTGGTGCGAACGGGAAGCTGCCGTTGAAAGTGTCGTCGGGACGGGTCATGGGGAATTTCTTTCAAAGTCGTTGGCGAGAGGAGTTCAACAAGCTGTTTCAAATGAGACCATTGGAATCTCCGCAGGCATTGGTTTCATATTGAAACCATTTGATTTATATCAGACATGGTTTTATTATGCAACCATAAAATTCGCGCATGTTTATGCGTTACTGCCTACCGAGAGGGATACACAATGGTCAAGCGGACCAGCCACAAAGAGGCCAGCTGCCCGGTCGCGAGGCCGCTGGATGCGATCGGCGACTGGTGGTCGTTGCTCATCGTCCGCGATGCTTTCGACGGCTTGCGCCGCTTTGGCGAATTCCAGAAAAACCTGGGCCTGGCAAAGAACATCCTGTCTGCCCGGCTGCGTAACCTGGTGGAGCACGGCATTCTGGAAACCGTGCCGGCGTCCGACGGCAGCGCTTACCAGGAGTACGTGCTGACCGAGAAAGGGCAGGGACTTTTTCCGCTGCTGGTGGCCTTGCGGCAATGGGGGGAGGATTATTTCTTCGATCCTGGCGAAGCCCATGTGAGCCTGGTCGATGTCAAGCGCGGGCAGCCGGTCCGCAGGCTGGAGCTGCGGTCGCATGATGGGCGGCTATTGGGACCGGAGGATACGGTGGTGAAAATCTCCTGAACGAGAGAGTTGTTGGATTGCGCTGAATCCTGACCCTCATTTTGTATCGAATACTGACCCATTCCTAATGACGACTTCTGCGTCATATGGAGATTGATTGGGTCTTGCCCGGTTCCATTGCTTGCGAAGTTGACCCTATCCAGTTGATCCGGTCGCCACTGCCGCGCAAATGCAGCAGCGCGATCATGCGATCCCTCAAAGCCCAGCGCACATAGGTCCGCATGGATCTGTTTTAAGCCGCGGCGCTGCTTCCGATATTTGGCCGCTTCAGTTCTAAGCCGGGATGAAAGTTTGAAGGCGTACTGATCAAGAGCGCCGGGAGTGCGTCGATCCGGATAAGCGGACTCTATGACCTCAGGGCGTAGATAGCGATAACAAGACAAGAGCGAGCTTGCGATTTGATTGCCACCGGCGCCTCGCTGTCACCGAGCTTGCGCCAGCTGTCGCATGGTCTCTTTTTATTGTCACGGAAAGGTGTGTAAAGAAGCTGTGTAAAGCAGTCGTGTAAAGAAAATGGTGATGTGTAAAATTATCGATGGCTTTACACAGATGTGATGGAAATTCAGCTAAATCAGTAGCTTTTTTGCTTGGCATGATGCTTGCGAATAAGGCTATCAGTGGAGGAAGAATCGATCGTCGATATGCAGCAATGACGACCGGCACTTTCACCCTGCATCAGGTGCGGCGCGTGTGACGGATTTAGAAAATCGCTTACGGCCGACATCTATTTGAACTATCACTTTATCTGGAGCCAATACCATCATGCCTACGTATCGCGTCAACATTGCTCGCCCAAGCACCAAGCCTCCCTTTTACGACTGGCCTCAAACAGTTGTTGCACCGTCTCCTGATGTAGCAAAAGGATATGCTTACGCCAATTGGGTGAACAGCCATCCAAACCCGGCGGCGCCGCCACTATCGCAGTGCCGCGTTTCGGTTACCCTGAGTAACGCCATGCTCCTGGCGGATGTATCGTCCGTGTCACCGATGCAGCAAGCATTTATCGACGGCATCGAGTCGCAGGTCACCAAGTTCTTGTCGACTCAGCTCGACGGTACATTCAGCATGATTAACTATCCGTCGGGTTTCAACTACGGCATTACTTACGGTAGCAACGCTTACTATAACCGGGCCACGCTGCAAGACATCGACACCCTGCTGGGTGTGGCAAGCAATGGTCAGCCAGAGCTCACCGGTGCTGGTTTTTCCAATCTGTATGCGCAGATCATGGGTGCCGTCACGTTCTCATTCTGCCAGCAAGACCTTGCTACGATGGGAAAACAGGATACCGCTGCGAGCGGACAGATAGCGTCCATCCTGACCGAGTTTGAAAATCTTCAAGGCGTATATACCAGCCCATTGCCTTTTGGCGGCAAACTGCAGGATATATTTAACCAGATGAATAAGGCGTATGGCAGCATCGCCAACATACCAGACTCGCTAAATGCCTTGCGCAATGCGATCGCTGCATACAAGAGCCTCGCCGGTGACAGCTATGCCATGCACAATCGTTACTATGCCGCCACCGCGCGCATTGCTGCCGTTGTTGCCAACGTCACTACGCCATCTCAGGCTAACGGCGGCATGCAGGTTAACAGTTCTAGCTATTACGTTGGCTTCACGCCGAATAAATTGCCTACTGCGAATCAATTGATTGCGGGTTTGAATACAGCTGGCAATGCGGTTAGTGTGGCAATCAGCATAAGTGATTTCAGTTCCGACAGCTCGCAGTTGAGCATTTCGGGTGGCACCAGCTTCACTATTCCTATCGCCGATATTCTGGATATTGCGGTCAGTGGCAGCGCCGCATACGATATGTCGCGTTACACCTCGTCGTCGTCCACCGTCACCATGAATATCACCTATCCGGGCGTGACTTTGTTTGCGTCGATTCCGAGTGTACTGTCGACCGACAACACCACAGGTTGGTATGCGGACGACATCTTGCAGGAAGTGGCAACCAAGACTGGGCAAGAAGCGACGGGCTACCAGTTGCAAGGTAGCGAGTTCGATGTGACCCAATTATTTGGACAGGGGAAAACCTTCTCGCGCCTCAAAACCTTCGTCATTAGCCAGCAACCGACCATCAGCATGACGTTTACCGGCGCCAAGGCCAGTGTGATCACCAGCGATTTGCAGGTGAATGCTTCAGTACAACTTAAATTGTTCGGCATGTTCGATCTCGGCGGTGCCTCCGGCTCTTATTCGGTACAAAAAGTCGATTCGAGCTCGTCGTCAGGATCGGTCACTGTCACGTTTGGACCGCCGGTGATCAGCGGCACGACTCCGATCCAGCAGCAACTGGCTTATGTTCTGGGCGGAGTAGCTTCTTATCCGCCGTCGAACGTGTAATTGCTATCGATACTGCTCAGCAGGGCGGCACCTCGCAGCCCTGCTGAGCAGTATTTACCGGGATCTGACTTTGAATCGGCAATGCACTTGCCGGTGGCGGGGCGAGTTGACACTCGCCCCGCACTCATTTACATTCGCCCATTCAGGCTATTTCTGGATGGCAATGATCAATTCAGACTTTACAATTCCATCGCCTTCCTTATCCACTGGCACGCAGACGGATGCACCTCTGCTGGCTCTCAGTGTCGCCTGGCATCCAGACGCGATGCGCATAGGCGAGCAATTCCTGTGGGCCGATCCATCCGCGCCGTTGGAATTGTCACGTTTTATGCCTCTGTTTCGCCGGGCTGGGGGTGAGGGCGGCGGCCTGGCTTATGGCGGGATTTCACGGACACCGCTTCGGATCACGCAGGGGCATGGCGGCATTATCATCGAACCATCGGGTAACACCCACATGGTGCTCGAAATCAATGGTGCCGACATCAGCGAGACCACTTTTCTGTCGCACGAACAGATTGCCGCCGGCGCGGTTTTGAGCCTGGGTCGGACGGTTCTGTTATGTCTGCACTGGATGCGCTGTCTTCCCAAAGATAATCCGGTCGACGGCTGGCTGGGAATAGGCAGCGCGGCAATCGCCACGCGCGACCAGATTCGGCAAGTAGCTGGAACCGATGTTTCCGTCCTGCTGTTGGGGGAAACCGGTACTGGGAAGGAGGTCGCGGCGCGGGGTATTCATGGATTGAGCCGGCGTGCCGAAGCGCGCCTGGTGAGCGTCAATATGGCGGCACTAAATGAGTCGCTGGCGGCGGCGGACTTGTTCGGAGCCAGCCGGGGCGCCTATACCGGAGCGCAAACGGCCCGCAGCGGGCTGTTCGCCGAAGCGCAGGACGCCACGCTGTTCCTCGATGAAGTAGGCAACACGCCGATGGCAGTGCAGCCCATGCTGCTGCGCGTGCTGGAAACGGGGGATTACCGCCCGCTGGGCGCATCTCGCGACGTACGATCAAGCGCGCGGCTGATCGCAGCTACCGATCAGAATTTATATGCCGCAGGGTTTAATCAAGCGTTATTGCGCCGTCTGGGGAGTTTTACTATCCATTTGCCGCCGCTGCGTACACGGCGTGAAGACATCGGCATGCTGATAGCCCATTTGCTGGCGTCGTCGAAGTTGTCAACGGGAGTCGAACTGCAGTTGCCGGCGTCGCTGATCGTGCAATTTATACTCTACGACTGGCCGGGAAATGTGCGTCAGCTGGCGCATGCAACCAATCGTTTGTTGCTGACGCCGCCGGGCGAACAGCTGCCGGATTTTTACTCGCTGGTGGACGCTAGGCCTGACGCTACCCGGTTCGGCGCCTCCGGCAGTGCTCCTTCGAGCGTTGCCGGGGCCAACGCCAGTGCTGCATCGGGCCGACGGCGGTTGGCTGATCTGACAGAGGCGGAGATATTGGCGGCAATGGAAAAGAGCGATTGGTACATCCAGGGCGCAGCACTGGCGCTGGGGATATCGCGACCGTCGATGTACAAATTATTGGAAGCGCATCCACAGATTCGTAATTTGGACTGCATTTCGCAGGAAGAAATTCGTCTGGCGATGGTCGATTGCGGCGGAGACGTCGAGCGCTGCGCGTCGCGCTTGAAGACACCAGCGGAACCATTGAGGCGTCATCTGCGGCTATTGTAATTGGCGAGCCGACCAGGAGTCTTTCCGGATGGCCCGCCATTGCATGGCGAGTGTTACAGCTGTTTAGCTTTCATCGTCGCCACAGTGATGAACTCCGGTACCAACTCGCAGTTCTGGATCCAGCTCCAGCACGGGGTGATTGCCATCTCCAGCATCATGCTCCAAGTTAAAATTCCACTCTGCTTCTTGCCCATCGATATTATCAAACTCGAGTACTTCACCCAGTTTGTAATGATACGGTGAATGTGGATGTTTTTCCTTGTTGTACTGCTTGAATGGCGTCGGCAGACCGGATTCCATCGGTGGGAGTTTGATGAAAGTAAGTGTGCTTTTACCGGAGCCTGGCTTGATGCCTTGGATGTTAAAAGTCATCGTGTCGCCCGCTCTGAGCCACGGCATTCCGCCGAGTGAGCCTGGCCCCCCAGTGCGGTCTGGCGTCGGCGTAATTACCCATGGTACGTATTGAGCCGAAGGGATGCTTTGGTCCAACGGAACCAGAATGCTCGTGTAGTTGATAGGTTTCTTCATTTGAGTCATATAAATTCTCCAAGTATTAAATTGACGGCTGAAATTGGAATGGCGTCCGAGCTATTTGGTTAACATGGGAGTGACGCGGATAAGGGCTAATGCATACGCCGTGCCAGGTTCGTTTCTGCTCACGGACTTGCCGCTGTTTTCAAATACCTGGGGTCTCTGCGCAGCGCAACCAGCTCGGGTGTGGTCTCGATAAATTTTGCCGGGTACCCCAATTGCCTTGCGCGCGCGATGGCCTCCAGCGCACTGCTCCGGTTGCCCGTCAATTCGTAAGCGAGGCCAGCGCGAAACTGGACAGAGGCGCTGTCGGGAGCCAGTTTTAGTACCTGCCGCAGCAGGGTTTCACACTCGCTTCGATTGCCAATTCTGGCAAGGTACAATGCCATTTGCGATAGCATTTCTTTATTGTTTGGCATGCGTACGAGGCGTGGCGACAGCAGGTTGATCGCGTGCTGATAACTCGCGCGCGCTTCCGCTTCGCGACCCGGTATCCATAGCAAGGAATCACCAAGGTCGGCCCAGCCAAGGTAGTCGCTGGGATTGCCTTTGGCTGCGGAGACTGCTGCCTCGAAGGCGGTGACGGCGCCGACATAATCTTCACGCATGAACAAGGCATTGCCCAGGTTGCTGTACAGCCAGGCGCTAGGCCTGATCTGCAAACCTTGCTGCAGCACTTGCATGGCCTCGTCCGAGCGACCCTGGCTGAGCAGCGCAGCACTCAGATTCGCGTATGCAAATACCGCGTCCGGTTGAATCTTGATACTTTGGCGGAATGCCTGTTCTGCCGCCTTGAAATTTGCCTGCTCATAAAATATCGTCCCGATCAGGTCGGCGAATACTCGCTCATGCGGATAATCCTGTAGGTCCTTTTGCGCTGCAAGCAGCGCTTCATCGGAGCGATGCAATTTGCGTAGCGAATGTGCCTTGCCAGCTAATCCAAACAGGTTCGTCGGGTCCAGATTTAGCGCGCGTTCGTAAGCCGCCGCCGCCGCCTCGATTTTGCCTTCATCGAACAGCACGTTGCCATAGGCAACATGGCTCAGCGCCAATTGGTCATTCAGCTTGAGCGCTTGCTGGGCCGCCGCCGCAGCTTTCTGTCGCCAGGTCTCGTCCAGATTGTCGTTCAAGTAGCGCAGGCTGTAGACCTGGGATAATCCTGCCACGGCCGCAGCGTTGGCCGAATTGTGATGGAGTATGGTCGTGAATCTGGTTTCCGCTTCGTCCAGTTGGCCCGGCCGGTCCCACGATTGAAGCGCTGCCAGCCCTTGTTTCATTTCCAGCGCTTCACTGAACGGTGTTCTCGGAGTGACCAGCGCTGACAAATACGATGCATACGGTGACACCAGCCACGCACCACCGGCGAGCGCAATTGTCAGTGCAAGTGCCAGCGTGAGCCGCCGCCCTTGTCGGGAGAGCGGTGTAGTCTTGCTTATTGATGGCAATGGTGCAGAAACAGTCGATATCAACCCGGTCGGCACGGTGGCGGCGTGCGAATCTGATTGCATTGCCTTCGCAACCTCGGTGATTTGCCAATGCGTCTGGCGCATGGACTGAACCCGTTGCTCTCTCGAATAGGCGGTCATTCTGCGTATCAAGCAGATTAATTCAGCATCCATTGCTGCCGGATAATGCCATTGTTCGGATGAAGATTGCAGGTGGGCAGCGGCCAGTGCCAGCCCGGATAAATGAGGAAATGGTCGCATTGCCGTGGTCAATTCGTACAAAACCACGCCGAGCGCGTAAATGTCGCATTGCGGGCTAAGTGCGGCGCCTCGAAGGCGCTCCGGCGCCATGTAAGCGATTGTGCCCTGAAGATCGGTTTGCTGTAGCGAGATTGTGACTTGCGAATCGCTGTGCACCGCCAGGCCGAAGTCGAGTATGCGCAATGCTCCCGAAGGCTCGATCATAAGGTTCGAGAGCTTCAGATCGCCGTGAGTCAGGCCTGAGTCATGTGCTTCGCACATAGCCTCGGCAATGGCCTGGACAATCAGCAGCGCTTGCAGTTCCGAAAGAGGCGCTTCGACCAGTAACTGCTTCAAGCTACGGCCTGGCACCAATTCCATGACGATGGATGGCACATCGCCGTCGTCTTCTTCTAAGGCGTGAATTTTGACAAAGGCGGGGTGCTTGAGCGATGAAGACAAACGTGCTTCCCGCAGAATGTCTTTTGCATTGGTTGCGCCATCGATATTTTTAAGACGCTTGATTGCGACACTTCGACACAGCTTGCTATCCCAGGCTTCATAAACGTGGGCAAAACCACCTTCACCCAAACGACGATGAATCTGATAGTGCTTCACAGCGATCGGATTATCTGACGATTGTGCTTCGGCCATTCGAAATTCCCGTCTTCAAGGCACAAACCAATGATATTGCCGTAAATAAATTGACGGCAACGCATATTAGCTCAAATAAAGTCGAAAACCAGTCGCCATGCGAACGTATTTACTCCCTGATTAATTCTGAAGCTCATTAGTTCAGTCCGGTGTTGTTGCTCACATAAAAAAGGCTGGCGGTAATTTCCCCATGCCCTCACGAACTTAGGACACGCGAATGGTGTCAGCCGCTCCAATCACGTACAACGATTGAGGTTAAGGAAGATTAAATTTCAGGGGAAAGCTCAAACGGATAACTAAGCGCGACCACCAAGCGTGGAATGTGCGTCGAAATCTACCCGTGCGGATACTCCAGTAACGGCCGTAGTCCCCGTCTGGTGTTTTTACTGTTTGCGCTCAAATGCGCACATCAGTATTTTTGACTTTGATGTTTTGTTTTCGACGTTAATGACACAGGGTACGACTTGTGAACCTCATTTCTTCGCTTGTCCCATCTCTTTTTCTTTTATTTTCATGTTGAAACAAAAAAGTATCACAATGGCAAGAATAAAATAATAGTGCGATTGTTATTCCTGTATTTGTCTAAGGGAAGGGGCGAGCCGTAATCGGAAAGCAGGTAGTAGCATTTTTTTCTTACCGATTTTCTTACCAGTTACAGCTGAAAAGAAAAAGGGCTACAAGTCAAAAACTTGTAACCCTTTGAATTTATTGGTCGGGGCGAGAGGATTCGAACCTCCGACCCCATGCACCCCATGCATGTACGCTACCAGGCTGCGCTACGCCCCGACAAGCCTGATATTATATCAGGGCTAGTTGCTTTGTTACTCACCGAGAACAGAGAAATTTTATAAAATTTTCCCACCGATTGTCAGGCGGATTGCGCAGCCCCTTGCCGAAACTCGCGTTTCCGGCGGGCGCTGTGTCGGTCCGGGCGGCGATCCTCACCAAAAAATCCTATGTCGATAAAAATCAGCCAGCAGTTTGACGCCGCCGCCATTGAAGTGGTGCGCGCGGACAGTCCTCAGCAAATCGAATTGAAAATCCGCAAGGATTCGCACGCGGATTTCACCCAATGGTTCTATTTCCGCCTGCAGGGCGCGCGCGATGAAGACTGCAGCATCCGCTTCCTCAACGCCGGCGCCACGACCTATCCCAAGGGCTGGGAAAATTACCAGGCGGTGGCCAGCTACGACCGTGAAAACTGGTTCCGCGTGCCGACCAGCTTTGACGGCCAGGTCATGACCATCAGCCACACGCCGGACTACGACAGCGTCTATTACGCCTACTTTGAACCGTACTCCTGGGAGCGCCACCTGGCGCTGCTGGGGCAGGCCGAGCAATCGCCGCTGGCGCGCGTGCTGGATATCGGCAGCACGGTCGACGGCCGCGACATGAATGTGCTGGTGATCGGCAATCCTGACGCTGCCAAGAAAGTCTGGGTCATCGCCCGCCAGCATCCGGGCGAGACCATGGCGGAATGGTTTGTCGAAGGCATGGTCGACGCCTTGCTGGACAGCGCCAATCCGCTGGCGACCAAGGTATTGCAGCATGCGGTGTTCTACATCGTGCCGAACATGAACCCGGACGGCTCGGTGCGCGGCAACCTGCGCACCAACGCTGCCGGCGCCAACCTGAACCGCGAGTGGATGACGCCGTCGCTGGAACGCAGCCCTGAAGTGTATGCGGTCAAGAACAAGATCCATGAAACCGGCTGCGACCTGTTCCTCGACGTGCACGGCGACGAGGCGTTGCCGTACGTGTTTGTGGCGGGATCGGAGATGCTGGAAGACTTCAGTCCGCAGCAGGGCGCGGAGCAGCAGAAATTCATCGACGATTTCTTGCGCGCCAGCCCGGATTTCCAGACTGAATACGGCTATGCGGCGAGCAAGTACAGCAGCGACGTGCTGACCCTGGCCTCCAAATATATCGGCCACACCTTCAAATGCGTGTCCCTGACCCTGGAGCTGCCGTTCAAGGATAACGTCAACCTGCCGGATGCGCAGGTCGGCTGGGATGGCGCGCGCAGCGCCCGCCTGGGCGAGGTGGTGCTGCAGCCGATCTTGCGGGCGTTTGAATAAACCGCAGTCTTGTTTTCCGTTGTAAAAAAGCCGGGCATGTCAGCAGACATGCCCGGTTTTTTTTCATGCAACAGCGGCTGTCAGGCCGGTTCGGCTATCCGCGCAAAGCGCCCGCTGTTGAAGTCGGCGATCGCCTGGGCGATTTCTTCCTGGCTGTTCATGACGAACGGGCCGTGGCCGACAATCGCTTCATCGATCGGCTCGCCGCTCAGCACCAGCACCACGGCGTCGTTGTTGGCTTCGATATCGACGCTGTTGCCGTCGTTGTCGAGCAATACCATTTGCGCTTCGCGCGCCACGGTTTCGCCGTTGACCAGCACGGTTCCGCGCAGCACCACCAGGGCCGAATGCCAGCCGGCGGGCAGCGACAGCCTGGTGCTGCCGCCCTGGTTCAGGCGCATGTCCCACACGTTCATCGGCGTGAAGGTATGGGCCGGACCTGCCTGGCCGTCGAACTCGCCGGCGATCACGCGCACGCTGCCGGCGTCGCCAGGCAGGGCCACGGCCGGGATGTCGCGATCGGCGATGGCCTGGTAGCCGGGCGCCGTCATCTTGTCCTTGGCCGGCAGGTTCACCCACAGCTGCACCATTTCCAGCGTGCCGCCGGAACGGGTGAAAGCTTCCGAGTGAAACTCCTGGTGCAGGATGCCGCTGCCTGCGGTCATCCATTGCACGTCGCCGGGACCGATCACGCCGCCGTGGCCGGTCGAGTCGCGGTGCTCCACTTCGCCCTTGTAGACGATGGTCACGGTTTCGAAGCCGCGATGCGGATGCGAACCGACGCCGCGTGGGCGGGTGGCCGGGCTGAACTCGGCAGGGCCGGCGTAATCGAGCAGCAGGAACGGGCTCAGCTGCTTGCCGTGGCTGGTGTAAGAGAACATCGAGCGAGCAGGAAAACCGTCGCCGACCCAATGTTGGCGAGGTGCGCTGTAGACGCCGAGGACTTTTTTCATGAACGACTCCTTGTGTAGGCAACAAAATTTGTTGCTGGTAATAGATTAATCCAAGGACAATGCGAGCGGTAGCCTGTAAAATCGGCCATCAGTGTCCTATTTGGTGAACGATGAGGTGTTTATGCAAGGCTCGTCATGCAGGATTTGAACGATCTCTACTATTACGTCCAGGTGGTCGACCACGGCGGTTTTGCCCCGGCGGGGCGAGCCCTGGGCATGCCGAAATCCAAACTGAGCCGGCGCCTGCAACTGCTCGAGGAGCGGCTGGGCGTGCGGCTGGTCCAGCGCACCACCCGGCAGTTTTCGGTGACCGAAGTCGGGCAATCTTATTACGAACATTGCAAGGCGATGCTGGTGGAAGCCGACGCCGCGCAGGACGCCATCGAACTGACCCGCGGCGAGCCGCGCGGCATCGTGCGGCTGACTTGCCCGGTGGCGTTGCTGCATGCGCATGTGGATGTGATGCTGGCCGATTTCATGGCAGCCAATCCGCGCGTGACGGTATTGCTGGAAGCGACCAACCGCCGGGTCGATGTCGTCGCCGAAGCGGTGGATATCGCGATCCGGGTGCGGCCGCCGCCGATTCCCGACAGCGACCTGGTGCTGCGGGTACTGGCTGACCGCAGCCAGTGCCTGGTCGCCAGCCCGCTATTGCTGCAGAGCCGGCTGCCGCCGATGTCGCCTGCCGACCTGAACAGCTTGCCGAGCCTGGGGCTGGGGACGGCGCAGCAAAACCAAGTCTGGAACCTGTTCGGGCCGGACGGCGCCAAGGCCGCGATCCATCACACGCCGCGTTTTGTCACCGGCGACATGGTGGCCTTGCTGCGGGCGGCGGTGGCTGGCGTCGGCATCGTGCAGCTGCCGACCATGATGATCCGCGAGCAGGTGGCGCAGGGCACGCTGGTGCATGTGCTGGACGACTGGCGGCCGCGGCCCGAGATCATCCATGTGGTGTTCCCGTCGCGGCGCGGCCTGCTGCCGCTGGTGCGGACGTTGATCGATTACCTGGTGCAGCGCTTCCAGGCTTTGGAAGAAGACTAAGCCGGCCTGGCGGGCCGGCTTGGACGATCGTTGCGGATTGCTTGCGGTTTAGTGGAAGTGCGCCGAGCCGCCGGGCGGCGTATCGTCAGGCATTTCCGGATGCACCAGGTCGCCTTCGCGGTCCGGATAGAGCGGGGTGCCGCAGTCATCGCAAAATTCCATCGCAAACAGTTCAGCATGGCGCTGGATGTCGTCGATGCCGCATTCGCGCAGCAGGCTCAGGATCTGTTCCAGCGGGGTTTCCGGCTCGGCGCTGGCGGCGTCGCTGTCGCTGGCGCGGCTGACGATTTCTTCGTTGGCTTCTTCCGGGCCGTACAGCGGCCACACCACGCCGTAGATCACTTCGTTGGTCTGGCCCAGCGAGAAGCCGATGCGATACTCGTCAACCCGGCCGCTTTCCGGCTGTTCGCTGAAACGGCCGATGCTGGCGTGCAGGTCTTTGGAGGCGATGTCGAGCGTATGCGACAGGTAGTAGCTGGCGGCGCGCAGGGAAGCAGGGCGGATCTGCAGGTCGGCTTCGCGGCAAGCGGCGAAGTACGCTTCCGGCAGCAACAGCTGGATGCCGCAGCCCGGCAGCAGGTGCGTCATGTTGGGCGTGACCTGGTTGCGCCATTGCTCCAGCGCCTGTTCCTTGTCGGCGGCGATGTGGCCGACCTGGCCATGCATCATTTGCCAGCGGAACAGCGGCATGCCGCTGGGCGCCACCAGCGCCGCCAGCAGGTAGCGGGTGTCTGCCAGGAACGGCGCGGTCTGCGGCTGGTCGGCGGGGCTGCGCACCGGCGCCGCGGTCAGCGCCGCGTGCGACAGCTGCTGCAGCAGGGCGAAGGTTTCGCTGTGGCTGCGCGGCAGCTGGTCGATCGCATACAGCGACGGCACGATGGCGGTCATGACTTCCGGCGCCAGGATATGGGCGTGCAGGTGGGCGCCGAGGGTCAGCATGACGTCGCTCGGAATCGGTCCCGAGCCGATCGAAAAACGGGTCCACGCCAGCAGCGGGATGCCGACCAGCAGGCAGTCGTATTGCTGGCCCTGGTAGTCGATGGTGCTCGATTCGCTGCAGGCTTCGACCACGTCCATCAAGGCATCGTAGGCGTCGGGCTGGGCCGGGAACAGCTGTTCCAGCGCACCGTCGATGGGTTCCTGGTGGCGTGCCTTGAAATGCTTGTTGAGCAAGGCTTCAATCTCGCGTTCCCATGCGCGCTCCTCAAGACGGCTGGAGGCTTGTATCAATGCTTGCGCCAGCTCGGCCAGGCGATGGCTGTCGGCGGAAGATTTACGGGAAGGTTTTTTTGACGGACGGCGCATAGTGGATAGAGTAAGGGCTGACAACACAAAGTCAATGTCTTACTGCGCGACCGTAGCGGATGTTTGCATCCGAGGAGCGGCAACCGAGATGCTCACATATCCTCGCTGGACATGCTCCGCTGTTCTGCGCTGCCTTCTGGCCTACGACCGCTTGCTGTGAGTTTTTCTGGGACTCAAAGGCAGGAAGACTGCAAGCTTCTATTGTAGTGGATTTAACGCTATGTGGAATAACTACCTTGGATAACCCCGCATCCTGCCCGGAAATGAAAAAACGCCGGTCTGGCCGGCGTTTGCAGGTACTTCCAGCTGCCTGCCCGCCGCTCATGCGGAAGGCGGCGGGCAGGGCAGTTGTTATGCTGCCAGCAACTGGCGCAGCACGAACGGCAGGATGCCGCCGTGTTTGTAGTAGTCGACTTCGATCGGCGTATCGATACGCAGCAGGACCTTGACTTCCTTGGTTTCGCCGTCGGCGCGATGGATCACCAGGGTAGCGTCTTGCTGCGGCTTGATTTCGCCGTCGATGCCCTTCAGGTCGAACGTCTCGTTGCCGGTGATGCCGAGGGTCTGGACGCTGTCCGTGCCGAGGAACTGCAAAGGCAAGACGCCCATGCCGACCAGGTTGGAGCGGTGGATACGCTCGAACGAACGCGCAAACACGGCCTTCACGCCCAGCAGCTGGGTGCCCTTGGCAGCCCAGTCGCGCGAGGAGCCTGTGCCGTACTCTTCGCCGGCAAACACCATGGTCGGCACGCCGTCGCTGACGTACTGCATGGCGGCGTCATAGATGGAGGTCTGTTCGCCGCTTGGCTGTTGCAGCGTGATGCCGCCTTCAACCCGGGAGCCGTCCGGCGTCGCAGGAATCATCAGGTTCTTGATGCGGACGTTGGCGAAGGTGCCGCGCATCATGATTTCGTGGTTGCCGCGGCGCGAGCCGTAGGAGTTGAAGTCAGCCTTCAGCACGCCATTGGCGATCAGCCACTTGCCGGCCGGGCTCGATTCCTTGATGGAACCGGCTGGCGAGATGTGGTCGGTGGTGATCGAATCGCCGAACACGCCCAGCGCGCGGGCGCCGGTGATGCCGGTCGCTGCTGCCTTCGGCACCATGGTGAAGTCCTGGAAGAACGGTGGTTCGGCGATGTAGGTCGATTTCGGCCAGTTGTAGACTTCGCCGCCGGCGACGCCCTTGATGGCTTCCCACAGCTTGCCTGGCGCGCCCTTGACGTCAGCGTAGTTGGCCTTGAAGGTCTTGGCGTTCATCGCGAACTTCATCAGCTTGGCGACTTCTTGCGAGGTCGGCCAGATGTCGCCCAGGTAAATGTCCTTGCCACCCTTGCCCTTGCCGACAGGCTCGGTCATCAGGTCGCGCGTCATGTTGCCGGCGATCGCGTAAGCGACGACCAGCGGTGGCGAGGCCAGGAAGTTGGAGCGGATGTTCGGATGGATCCGCGCTTCGAAGTTGCGGTTGCCCGACAACACGGCCGATGCCACCACGTCGTTCTTGACGATGGCTTCGTTCATGGCTGGCGTCAGGTCGCCGGCGTTGCCGATACAGGTGGTGCAGCCGTAGGCGGTGACGCCGAAGCCGAGTTTTTCCAGGTACGGCAGCAGGCCGGCCGCTTCCAGGTATTCGGTGACGACGCGCGAGCCTGGGGCCAGCGAAGTCTTGATGTGGGCAGGAACCTTGAGGCCGGCTTCGACCGCTTTCTTGGCCAGCAAACCAGCCGCCAGCATGACGCTAGGGTTGGAGGTGTTGGTGCAGGAAGTGATGGCGGCAATCAGCACGTCGCCGTTTTGCAGCTTGACGCCGTCAGCGTTGGTGTAAGTCGCATCCAGGTCTTCGATCTTCTTGTTGAAGCCGTTTTCTGCGATAGGCTTGCTGAACAGTTCTGCGAAGTTGGCTTTGACGTTGCCGATTTCGATGCGGTCTTGCGGACGCTTCGGGCCAGCCAGCGAAGGCGCGACGGTAGCCAGGTCGAGTTCGACCACGGTGGTGTAGTCGATATCGCCGGCCTTTGGAATGCCGTACAGGTTCTGGGCCTTGAAATAGCCTGCGAAAGCGTCGATTTCGGCTTTGCTGCGGCCGGTGCCTTCGAAGTATTCGATAGTCGCGTCGTCGACCGGGAAGAAGCCCATGGTGGCGCCGTATTCAGGCGCCATGTTGGCGATGGTGGCGCGGTCGGTCAGGCTCAGCGAGGCGGTGCCTTCGCCGAAGAATTCGACAAACTTGCCGACGACCTTGGCTTTGCGCAGCAGTTCGGTGATGGTCAGCACCAGGTCGGTGGCGGTGACGCCTTCGCGCAGCTGGCCGGTGAGGTTGACGCCGACGACGTCAGGTGTCAGGAAGTAGACCGGCTGGCCCAGCATGCCGGCTTCCGCCTCGATGCCGCCCACGCCCCAGCCGACTACGCCGATGCCGTTGATCATGGTGGTGTGCGAGTCGGTGCCGACCAGGGTGTCCGGGTAATACACCGAATCCTTCTGGTGGACGCCGCGCGCCAGGTATTCCAGGTTGACCTGGTGGACGATGCCGAAGCCGGGAGGCACGACGCCGAACGTGTCGAATGCCTGCATGCCCCATTTCATGAACTGGTAGCGCTCGTTGTTGCGCTGGAATTCCAGTTTCATGTTGAGGTCGAGCGCTTTCTTTTCACGGAAATGGTCGATCTGCACCGAGTGGTCGACCACCAGGTCGACCGGCACCAGCGGCTCGATGTTCTTGGCGTTCTTGCCGAGCGAGGCGGCAACGTTGCGCATCGCGGCCAGGTCGGCCAGCAGCGGCACGCCGGTGAAGTCTTGCAGCACTACGCGCGCCACCACGAACGGGATTTCGTCGGTGCGGGCCGCAGTCGCGCCCCAGCTAGCCAGCTGCTTGACGTGTTCTTCGGTAACCTTCTTGCCGTCGCAGTTGCGCAGTACGGATTCCAGCACGATACGGATCGACACCGGCAGGCGCGAGATGTTGACGCCGAGTTTTTTCTCCAGTGCAGGCAAGGAATAGAACTTGCCTTTCTTGGAGGCGGAAATCTTGAATTCCTTGAGTGTATTCAACGTGTTGCGGGACATGATTTCTCCTGGGTTTTCAGTTTAATTACAAGCTATGTGCCGGATCAACAGGTGCGGCAGCCGGCATGGATTCTTGCTCTGCCGATTTGCATTCGTTGGCCAGCTGATGTCCTGTTTTTGAATCAAGCAAAATGCCCTTGGCCGGGATGCCGATCCAGAGCAGGCCGTATTTGCGGTTTTCAAAGCGGTTGGCGCCGGTGGTGGTCGGCACGCGCGACAGGCGGTGCAGGGTTTTGCCCCAGCGCAGTGCGATGTGCTTGTCGTCTTCAGCGTTAGTGAAAATTGTCAGGCTGTTGCCGAGCTCGCATTTGTAATTGACGGAAACCGCAGTCTTGACGTCCGGCGTGCCTTCATCTTCGCCGTCGTCGACTTCGGCCGGCGCTGCTTTTGCCGCCGGCTTCTTGGCGGATTTCTTGACGGTTTTCTTGGCGCTGGTCTGGGCTTGCACCTGCGGTGCTGCAACTGCCAGGCTGGCGCACAGCAAAACTAAAATAGACAGACTCTTTTTCATTTCCATTGCTCCATGATGCATCCCGCTGTCTTGGCAACGCGGGGCGCGGTTATAACAAAGTTATTGCATTTTCAGGTAGTGCGACGCCGTTGTTTTTTGCCCGCTGCAGAACACTCCAGTAATAACGGTAACTGGCGCGGTCGTGCAGCGTGCCCTCGTGTTGTATCGGTCCCCAGTCCGCCTGCCGGGCTGCAAGCAGGATCTGTGCCGCAGCGGCTATTTCCGACTGCGGCGGGGTGAATGCGTTCAAGATCGGCCTGATCTGCTGCGGATGGATGCTCCACATGCGGGTATAGCCGAATTCGCCGGCGGCGCGGCCGGCATCGGCAGCGGCGCTGGCGCCGTCCTTGATGTCGGTGGTGACGTTATGCGAAGGCACCTTGCCGTGCGCATGGCAGGCCGCGGCGATTTCCAGCTTGGCGCGGGTGACCAGCGGATGGCTGAACTGCGCCGGCGAGCGCATCGCTGCGCTGGGAATGGCGCCGTAATGCGCCGAAACGAAATCCATGATGCCGAACGACAGCGACTGCACCTGGGGCAGGGCGGCGATGGCGAACGCATCGGCCAGGGCGCCGTGGGTTTCGATCAAGACATGGACCGGCAGCGCCTGCCGTCCGGCCTGGCTGCTGTGGTGTTCTATCAGGGCGATGGCGGCGCTGACTTCGGCCAGGCTCTCGGCCTTGGGCAGCATCAGGTAAGCCAGCCGGCGCGCCGCGCCCTTGCAGATGATCTCTACGTCTTGTTCGAAAAAGGCGCTGCCGCTGTCGTGCACGCGCGCGCCGATGCGTTCAAAGCGGTTGTCGGCGCCGGCGATGACGGCGGCCACCAGCTGTGCGTGCGCTGCTTCGTTGCCGGCGCTGGCGCCGTCTTCGCAGTCGAGTGTGATGTCGAATACCGGACCCAGCTCCTGCTGCAGGGCGACCGACTTACGCATGAGCTTTTCAGCGCCGGCGTAATGATCGCAGACCGGTAGCGAGACCGGCTGCTGCTTGCCTAGGAATAAGACCTGGGTAGGATGCATTGCGACTTTTTGTTGGGTGTGGCGGTAAAGAATTCTAAATTCTGTATCTGTATTCAAGCGCTGCATGGCAATGGCTGTGTTGCCATGCAGGTGCTGCGGGTGTACGTGCCTGAGGGGATTAGCCGACCAGGTGTTTCACGCCGTCACGCTCTTCTTGCAGTTCTTTCAGCGTGATGTTGATGCGCTCTTGCGAGAAGGCGTCGATTTCCAGGCCCTGGACGATTTTGTATTCGCCGTTTTCAGTAGTGACTGGGAAGCCGAACATGGTGCCTTCAGGAATGCCGTAGGAACCGTCAGATGGCACGCCCATGGTAGTCCACTTGCCGTTGGTGCCGAGCACCCAGTCGCGGACGTGGTCGATCGCAGCGTTGGCGGCCGATGCCGCCGACGACAGGCCGCGCGCTTCGATGATCGCCGCGCCGCGCTTGCCGACGGTCGGCAGGAACACGTCCTTGTTCCAGACCTGGTCGTTGATCAGGTCCTTGACCGATGCGCCGTCGGCTGTCGCGTAGCGGTAGTCGGCGTACATGGTTGGCGAGTGGTTGCCCCAGACGAACAGTTTTTCGATGCTGGCGACCGGCTTGCCGATCTTGGCGGCGACTTGCGACAGGGCGCGGTTGTGGTCCAGGCGCAGCATCGCGGTGAAGTTCTTGGCCGGCAGGCCAGGCGCCGATTTCATGGCGATGTAGGCATTGGTGTTGGCCGGATTGCCGACCACCAGCACCTTGACATTGCGCGAAGCAACGGCGTCCAGCGCCTTGCCTTGCACCGTGAAGATCTGGGCGTTGGCTTCCAGCAGGTCCTTGCGTTCCATGCCTGGGCCGCGTGGGCGGGCGCCGACCAGCAGGGCGACGTCGACATCCTTGAATGCGGTCAGCGGATCGCTGTGGGCGGTGATGCCGGCGAGCAGCGGGAAAGCGCAATCGTCGACTTCCATGATCACGCCCTTCAGCGCTTTTTGTGCTTTTTCGTCAGGGATTTCCAGCAGTTGCAGGATGACCGGCTGGTCTTTGCCGAGCAGGTCGCCGTTGGCGATGCGGAACAGCAGGGAATAACCGATTTGACCAGCGGCGCCTGTAACGGCAACGCGCATTGGGGACTTAGCCATGTTGAATCTCCAGAGAGGTGGTAGAAAAGCGATGTCTGTTGGTACGTTTGCGTAATATGTCTATTGCAGCGATGCTGCGCAGCCTCTAATGATACCGGCGAAAGCCGCGTGCGTCAGTTTGTTTTGCTTGGACAGGGAGCCGGCAATTTGCAGCTTGCATCTCTGGCATCTAGCTTGGCATCAACGCGACGGCAGCCGTCAAGTAGTGCTTATGCCCGCGAGTTTAGGCTTGGCAACATGGTATGTCAATCAATATCTTATGTCTTATATAAGACATATCATTGCGTATTTTTTGCTGGACGACAATGGGTGTTTTATGGTGAAATCTGAGCTTATGAGTTCCATCCCGCCCAATGTGAGCAATGACCCCGCCAGCCAGAGCGCTGCTGCTCCCGCATCTCCCTCAGCATCGTCCCCGACCTTCAGTCCCCTCTACCAGCAGATCAAGGCGCTGATCATGCAGCGCCTGCAATCGGGCGAGTGGAAACCGGGCGAACTGATCCCCAGCGAAGTCGAGCTCGGCAACCGTTTCAAGGTCAGCCAGGGCACGGTGCGCAAGGCGATCGACGAACTGGCCGCGGAAAACCTGCTGGTGCGGCGCCAGGGCAAGGGCACGTTTGTCGCCACCCATCACGAAGCGCGCTCGCAGTTCCGCTTCCTGCGCCTGATGCCGGACAGCGACCAGCCGCAAGTTACCGATAAAAAAGTCATCGAGCTGAAGCGCCTGCGCGCGCCGGCGGAAATCGCGCGCCTGCTCGGCATGAAGTCGGGCGATTCGGTGGTGTATGTCAAGCGCGTCATGGCGTTCGACGGCGTGCCGACCATACTCGAAGAGCTGTGGCTGCCGGGCGCGCTGTTCAAGGCCCTGACGCTGGAGCGCCTGGTGGAATACAAGGGCCCGATGTACGGCCTGTTTGAAACCGAATTCGGCACGCGCATGATCCGCGCCACCGAGCAGATCCGCGCCGCCAGCGCCGACGCCGATGCGGCACAGTTGCTGGCGGTGGAAAAATCATCGCCTTTGTTGTGCGTGGAGCGCGTGTCTTTCACTTATGGCGACAAGCCGGTGGAAGTGCGGCGCGGCTTGTATGTAACCAATCGCCATCACTACCAGAACGAGCTGAGTTGATCTGGGCAGGGTTGGCGCGCCTGCTGCCTGTCGATACCGACGACTGGTAGCAAAATGGCAAAGCACCAGGGTGAGCGCCGGTGATTATTCGCAATATTGAATAATAACTATTGGTGTGCTGCACAAAAATCGGCGAAAATTGCGGGATTGCGCTTTTGTCGCAAATTTTTAAACTGAGGAGAACCCTGTCATGTCTGAAGCCGCGAAACCCAATCGGCCACAGTTTCGTAATATAAACATTACTCAAATTGTCGGTTACCGCTTGCCGCTGGCAGGCATTATTTCGATTTTGCATCGCATTAGTGGCTTGTTGATGTTTTTGCTGTTGCCTTTTATCTTGTTCATGCTGGATAAAAGCCTGGTATCTGAAAGTTCTTTCGAATACTTCAAAGGCTTTACGTCGAACTGGTTCGTAAAGCTTGTCATCCTGGCCCTGTCCTGGGCTTACCTGCACCACTTCTGCGCTGGCATCCGCCACCTCGTCATGGATAACCACATCGGCCTGGACAAGGACAGCGCACGCAAGTCGGCTGCCGGCGTCCTGATCGTCAGCGTGCCGCTGGCGCTGATCGTTGCATTGAAACTGTTTGGAGCATTCTGATGGCTGATAACAATATTGGCGGCAAGCGTCTGGTAGTAGGCGCGCATTACGGTTTGCGCGACTGGCTGGCGCAGCGCGTCACCGCCATCGTCATGGCGGTTTATACCGTCATCCTGCTGATTTCTTTCCTGACCGCCAGCAACTTCAGCTATGAAGGCTGGGCCGGTCTGTTTTCGCACCAGTGGTTCAAGCTCGCTACCTTCGTGACGCTGATGGCGCTGTTTTTCCATGCATGGATCGGCGTGCGTGATGTCTGGATGGATTACGTCAAGCCGGTCGCCGTGCGCCTGGTCTTGCAAGTTGCCACAATCCTGTGGTTGGTCGGTTGTGCCGGATGGGCGGCGCAGATTTTGTGGAGAGTGTAATCGTGGCAGCTATTAAATCCACAATTCCTACACGCCGCTTTGATGCGGTAATCGTTGGGGCCGGTGGTTCCGGTATGCGTGCTTCGCTGCAGTTGGCGGAAGCTGGTTTGAATGTTGCAGTCTTGTCGAAAGTATTTCCTACCCGTTCGCACACGGTTGCGGCGCAGGGCGGCATCGGCGCCTCGCTCGGCAACATGTCCGAGGACAGCTGGTACTGGCACATGTTTGACACCGTCAAGGGCTCCGATTACCTGGGCGACCAGGATGCGATCGAGTTCATGTGCCGGGAAGCGCCAAAGGCCGTGTATGAGCTGGAGCACTTCGGCATGCCGTTCGACCGCAACGCCGACGGCACCATTTACCAGCGTCCGTTCGGCGGCCACTCGGCCAACTTCGGCGAAAAGCCGGTAGCGCGCGCCTGCGCCGCTGCCGACCGCACCGGCCATGCGCTGCTGCACACGCTGTACCAGCGCAATGTGCGCGCCAAGACCCACTTCTTCGTTGAGTGGATGGCGATCGACCTGGTGCGCGATGCGGAAGGCGACGTCATCGGCGTCGTGGCGCTTGAAATGGAAACCGGCGACGTCATGATCCTGGAAGCCAAGACCACGGTCATGGCTACCGGCGGTGCAGGGCGCATCTGGGCCGCTTCCACCAATGCCTTCATCAATACCGGCGACGGCATGGGCATGGCTGCGCGGGCCGGCCTGCCGCTGGAAGACATGGAGTTCTGGCAGTTCCACCCGACCGGCGTGGCCGGCGCGGGCGTGCTGATCACCGAAGGCGTGCGCGGCGAAGGCGGCATCCTGATCAACGCCAACGGCGAGCGTTTCATGGAGCGTTATGCGCCTACCCTGAAAGACCTGGCGCCGCGCGACTTCGTGTCGCGTTCGATGGACCAGGAAATCAAGGAAGGCCGCGGCTGCGGTCCGCACAAGGATCACGTGATGCTGGACCTGCGCCACATCGGCGCCGAAACCATCATGAAGCGCCTGCCGTCGATCCTGGAAATCGGCCACAAGTTCGCCAACGTCGATGCCCTGAAAGAGCCGATCCCGGTCGTGCCTACCATCCACTATCAGATGGGCGGTATCCCGACCAATGTGTATGGCCAGGTAGTGGTGCCGAAGAACGGCATCCCGAACGCGGTAGTCAACGGCTTGTACGCCATCGGCGAGTGCGCCTGCGTCTCGGTGCACGGCGCCAACCGCCTGGGCACCAACTCGCTGCTGGACCTGGTGGTGTTCGGCCGCGCGGCCGGCAATCACATTGTCGACAGCAAGCTCAAGGAACGCAGCAACAAGCCGTTGCCGGCGGATGCAGCCGACGTCGCCCTGGCGCGCCTGGCCAAGCTGGAAACCAGCACCGGTGCCGAGCGCGTGCAAGACGTGGCCGGCGATATCCGCAAGACCATGCAGCATTATTGCGGCGTGTTCCGCACGGATGAACTGCTGCAGCAAGGCTACAAGGAAATCATGGTGCTCGACGAGCGGCGCAAGCATGTTTCGTTCAAGGACAAGTCCAAGGTGTTCAACACTGCGCGTGTCGAAGCGCTGGAACTGGACAACCTGATCGAAACCGCCAAGGCCACCATTACTTCCGCTGCAGCCCGCAAGGAATCGCGCGGCGCTCACGCGCACCGCGATTATGAAAAGCGTGATGACGAAAACTGGATGAAGCATACCTTGTGGTACTCCGAAGGTAATCGTCTCGACTACAAGCCAGTGATCACCAAACCGCTGACAGTTGATACGTTCAAGCCAAAGCCGCGCACATTCTGATTTGTCGCGGCAGGGCGGTGCGCCACCTCGGTGGTAGCCGGCAACCCTGCCGCGCAATTAACAAAAAGGTATAGCCATGTCATCACGTACTTTGAAATTCAAAATCTACCGCTACGATCCCGATAAGGACGCCAAGCCTTACATGCAGGACCTGACGGTGGAGCTGCTGCCAACCGACAAGATGCTGCTGGATGCTTTGCAGCGCATCAAGGCCGACGTCGACGATTCGCTGGCGCTGCGCCGCTCCTGCCGCGAGGGCGTGTGCGGTTCCGACGCCATGAACATCAACGGCAAGAACGGCCTGGCCTGCACCACCAACTTGAACGAACTGACCGAACCCATCGTCCTCAAGCCGCTGCCTGGCTTGCCGGTGATCCGCGACCTGATCGTCGACATGACGCAGTTCTTCAAGCAATACGAATCGATCAAGCCGTTCCTGATCAACGACAACATCCCGCCGGAAAAAGAGCGCCTGCAATCGCCGGAACAGCGCGAAGAGCTGGATGGCCTGTACGAGTGCATCCTGTGCGCATGCTGTTCGACTTCCTGCCCGTCGTTCTGGTGGAACCCGGACAAGTTCGTCGGCCCGGCCGGCCTGCTGCAAGCCTACCGCTTCATCGCCGACAGCCGCGACGAAGCCACCGGCGCGCGCCTGGACAACCTGGAAGATCCGTATCGCCTGTTCCGCTGCCGTTCGATCATGAACTGCGTGGATGTCTGTCCGAAGGGCCTGAACCCTAACGCAGCGATCGGGAAGATCAAAGAGCTGATGGTGCGTCGAGCGGTATAAAAAGAGAGTAAGCAGGGCGGGACGGCTCCCGAGTCTTCCCGCCCTTGTCGTCGCGGCAGTTTTAGAACTGTTCGTCGAAAGCGCCGAATGGCGATATCAAATAGAATAAGTGGGTTCCATGTCTATCATCCATCAAGCCGATCCTGCCAACCGAGCCCGCCTGCGCTGGCGTGCGCGACGCGGCCTGCTTGAAAACGACCTGATACTCACGCGTTTCCTGGACGCAAACGAAGCCAGCATGACGGACGACGATGTCGATGCCTTTTCGCGCCTGATGGAGTTGTCCGACAACGAACTAATGGATTTGCTGCTGGTCCGTAAAGAACCGGACGGCTTGCTGGATTTGCCGCAAGTGCATGCCCTGTTAGCCAGAATACGCACTGCTTAAGCCTGTATCTTCGCTGGCGGCGACGGCCGCGGAAGAAATGGACCAGCTTGCAGGCGCGTCTTTTGTTTTTTTGATTTAGAGTCACCTTTTGATTGAGGGAAGAGCCATGACCACCGCTGATACAAAAGCCACGCTATCGTTTTCCGATGGCAGTCCATCCGTAGAATTTCCTATTTACAAGGGCACCGTCGGCCCCGAAGTCATCGATATCCGCAAGCTGTACGGCGCTACCGGCAAGTTCACTTACGACCCCGGTTTCATGTCGACCGCGGCGTGCAATTCATCGATCACCTACATCGACGGCGACAAGGGCGAGCTGCTGTACCGCGGTTACCCGATCGAGCAGCTGGCGGTCAATTGCGACTTCCTGGAAACCTGCTACCTGCTGCTGAACGGCGAATTGCCGACTGCCGCTGAAAAGGCGAAATTCGACGCCACCGTGACCCAGCACACCATGGTGCACGAGCAGATGCAATTCTTCTTCCGCGGTTTCCGCCGCGATGCGCATCCGATGGCCGTGCTGGTCGGCACCGTCGGCGCCTTGTCGTCGTTCTACCATGACTCGCTGGACATCACCGATCCGCGCCACCGCGAAGTGTCGGCCATCCGCCTGATCGCCAAGCTGCCGACCCTGGTCGCCATGGCCTACAAGTACAACGTCGGCCAGCCTTTCGTCTACCCGCGCAACGAACTGTCGTACAGCGCCAACTTCATGCACATGATGTTCTCGACTCCGTGCGAAGAGTACAAGGTCAACGACGTGCTGGTGCGCGCGCTGGACCGTATCCTGACCTTGCACGCCGACCACGAGCAGAATGCATCGACCTCGACTGTGCGCCTGGCCGGTTCCAGCGGCGCCAATCCGTTCGCCTGTATCGCTGCCGGCATCGCTTGCCTGTGGGGTCCTGCCCACGGCGGCGCCAACGAAGCGGCGCTCAACATGCTGAAGGAAATCGGTTCGGTCGACAAGATTCCTGAATTCATCGCCAAGGTGAAAGACAAGAATTCCGGCGTCAAGCTGATGGGCTTCGGTCACCGCGTCTACAAGAATTTCGACCCGCGCGCCAAGCTGATGCGTGAAACCTGCTACGAAGTGCTGAACGAACTGGGCCTGCATGACGACCCGCTGTTCAAGCTGGCGATGGCGCTGGAAAAAGTCGCGCTGGAAGACGAATATTTCGTGTCCCGCAAGCTGTATCCGAACGTCGACTTCTACTCCGGCATCGTGCAGTCGGCGCTGGGCATCCCGACCTCGCTGTTCACCGGCATCTTCGCCATGGCGCGCACCGTAGGCTGGATCGCCCAATGGAATGAAATGATTTCCGATCCGGAACAGAAAATCGGCCGTCCGCGCCAGCTGTTCGTCGGTTCGCAGACCCGCGACGTGCCGCCAATCGAAAAACGCGGCTAAGCCGGGCGTGAGCAGGCAATAGCAACACAAAAACAGCGAATCCCAGGATTCGCTGTTTGCGTTTGTGCAGGTTATGCTATGCTCTTGTTCTGTGCCGTGTCATGCGGCCGGAAGCAGTGAGAAACGGTGGCAAAAGGCAGTAAAAAGCACGTGGTAAACGTGTTTTGAAGGGCAGGCAGCACCCGAATTTAGAAAAAAGCAGTTGGCAGCAAAGAACACAGCAATAGAGCCCTTCCCCACAACTTGATGTGCAATCCGCTAACCGGTCAGGCCGTGTCGCGGAAGGTTATGTTAACCCGCTAATCTCGCGAAACGCGAAGAAAGGTGAGCAAGATGATGCAACAATACCGCTCTAATTCTTATCTCTTCGGAGGTAATGCACCGTACATTGAAGAGCTGTACGAGTCATACCTCGACAATCCCGGTTCAGTAGCCGACAACTGGCGTGCTTATTTCGACGCCATGCAGCACGTGCCAGCCGTCGACGGCACCGACAAACCTGACGTAGGCCACGCTTCCGTCATCGCCTCGTTTGCCGAGCGCGCCAAACACGGTCCCATCCGCACCATCTCCGCTTCGGCCGACGCCGAAATGGGTCGCAAACGCGTTGCTGCAACGCAATTGATTGCCGCCTACCGCTACCTCGGCTCTCGCTGGGCCAACCTGGATCCGCTGCAACGCCAGGAACGCTCCGTACTGCCTGAACTGGAACCGAGTTTCTACGGTTTCACCGATGCCGACATGGACATCGTGTTCAACATCAGCAACACCTACTTCGGCACCGAAACCGCTACGCTGCGCGACCTGCTCAATTCGCTGCGCGACACGTACTGCCGTTCGATCGGTACCGAATACATGTACATCAGCGATCCGACTGAAAAGCGCTGGATGCAAGAGCGCCTGGAGTCGACCCGCTCGGCGCCGGTATTCACCGCCGAGAAGAAAAAGCACATCCTCGACCGCCTGACCGCGGCCGAAGGCCTGGAGCGCTACCTGCACACCCGCTATGTCGGCCAGAAGCGTTTCTCGCTGGAAGGCGGCGAAAGCTTCATCGTGTCGCTGGATGAAACCATCCAGCGCGCCGGCGAAAAGGGCATCCAGGAAATCGTGATCGGCATGGCCCACCGCGGCCGCCTGAACGTGCTGGTCAACACCCTGGGCAAGATGCCGCAGGAACTGTTCGCCGAATTCGAAGGCAAGCACGCCGACGACCTGCCGGCCGGCGACGTCAAGTATCACCAAGGTTTCTCGTCCGACATCACCAGCCCAGGCGGCCCGGTGCACCTGTCGCTGGCGTTCAACCCGTCGCACCTGGAAATCGTCAACCCGGTGGTTGAAGGTTCGGTCAAGGCCCGCATGGAACGCCGCGGCGATGCCGACGGTTCGCAAGTGCTGCCGATCCTGGTGCACGGCGACGCCGCATTTGCCGGCCAGGGCGTCGTGATGGAAACGCTGAACCTGGCGCAGACACGCGGCTACGGCACAGGCGGCACGGTGCATATCGTGATCAACAACCAGATCGGCTTCACCACTTCCGATCCGCGCGATTCCCGTTCCACGCTGTATTGCTCGGACGTGGTCAAGATGATCGAAGCGCCGGTGCTGCACGTCAACGGCGACGATCCTGAAGCGGTGGTGTACGCGACCCAGATCGCGCTCGACTACCGTATCGAGTTCAAGAAAGATATCGTGGTCGATATCATCTGCTTCCGCAAACTGGGCCACAACGAGCAAGATACGCCGGCGCTGACCCAGCCGCTGATGTACAAGAAGATCGGCCAGCATCCAGGCACCCGCAAGCTGTATGCGGACAAGCTGGTGGCGCAAGGCACGATCGGCGCCGACGATGGCGACGCCATGGTCAAGGCATTCCGCGATGCGATGGACGCCGGCAAGCACACCATCGATCCGGTCATCACCAACTTCAAGAGCAAATACGCGGTCGACTGGCTGCCGTTCCTGAACCGCAAGTGGACCGACGCCGCCGACACTTCGGTGCCGGTGACCGAACTGAAGCGCCTGGCCGCACGCATCACTACCGTACCGGAAAACTTCAAGGTCCACGCGCTGGTCGAAAAAGTACTGAACGACCGCGCTGCCATGGGCCGCGGCGAACTCAACCTCGACTGGGGCATGGGCGAGCACCTGGCCTACGCATCGCTGGTGTCGTCGGGTTATGCGATCCGCCTGACCGGCCAGGACGCCGGCCGCGGCACGTTCGTCCACCGCCACGCCGTGCTGCATGACCAGAACCGCGAACGCTGGGATGCCGGCAGCTACATTCCGCTGCAAAACATCTCCGACCAGCAGGCGCCGTTCAAGGTGATCGACTCGGTCCTGTCGGAAGAAGCGGTGCTCGGTTTCGAATACGGTTATTCCACCGCGGAGCCAAACACGCTGACGATCTGGGAAGCGCAATTCGGCGACTTCGCCAACGGCGCCCAGGTCGTGATCGACCAGTTCATCAGCTCCGGTGAAGTGAAGTGGGGCCGCGCTTCCGGCCTGGTCATGATGCTGCCGCACGGTTACGAAGGCCAGGGTCCGGAACACTCGTCGGCACGCCTGGAACGTTACCTGCAGCTGTGCGCTGACAACAACATGCAAGTGGTGCAGCCGACTACCGCCGCGCAGATTTTCCATCTGCTGCGCCGCCAGATGATCCGCCTGTTCCGCAAGCCGCTGGTGATCATGACGCCGAAGTCGCTGCTGCGTAACAAGGATGCCGGTTCGCCGTTGTCCGACTTCACCAAGGGCAGCTTCCAGACCGTGATCGGCGAAGTCGACGACAAGATCGATCCTAAAAAGGTCAAGCGCGTCATCGCCTGTTCCGGCAAGGTGTATTACGACCTGGTCAACGCACGCAAGGAACGCGGCCAGACCGACGTCGCAATCATCCGCCTGGAACAGCTGTATCCGTTCCCGCACAAGGCGTTTGCCGCCGAGTTGAAGCAGTTCCCGAACTTCAACGAGCTGGTATGGACCCAGGACGAGCCGCAGAACCAAGGCGCATGGCTGCAGATCCAGCACAATATTTTTGAAAACCTGGACGAAGGCCAGAAACTCGCCTATGCAGGCCGTCCAGCCAGCGCATCGCCAGCGGTCGGTTATTACGACAAGCACTATGCGCAGCAAAAAGCGTTGCTGGACACAGCATTTTCCAAGCTCAAAGGCTTTGTTCTTACAAAATAATTGATGACTGGGCACGCCATGCATGGCGTGCCCGACGCACACCCCAATATCGGAGAATTAAATGGCTCTTCTAGAAGTAAAAGTTCCGCAGCTGTCGGAATCGGTTGCTGAAGCGACTTTGTTGACATGGCATAAAAAAATCGGCGACGCTGTCAAGCGCGACGAAAACCTGATCGATATCGAGACCGACAAGGTTGTACTGGAACTGCCGGCGCCAGCCGACGGCGTGATCGTCCAGCTGATCAAGGGCGACGGCAGCACCGTGGTTGCGGATGAAGTCATCGCCGTGATCGACACCGACGCTTCGGCCAAGGTCAGCCCGATGGAAGTGGCGGCCGTGCCTGTGCCGCAGAGCGGCAACGCGCCGACGCCAGTGGCCGCGCCTGAACTGCAATCGAAATCGGCAGCCGGCATCGCCATGCCTGCGGCAGCCAAACTGCTGGCCGAAAACAACCTGTCGGCGGCGCAAGTCGACGGCAGCGGCAAAGACGGCCGTGTCACCAAGGGCGACGCCCTGGGCGCCATCGCCAACAAGCCGGCAGCGCCAGCACCGCTGGCAGCCGCTCCAGCCAAGCCGGCCCTGCAGCAAGTCGCAGCGCCAACCAAGGCCAGCCTGGACGACCGTCCGGAAGAGCGCGTGCCGATGAGCCGCCTGCGCGCACGTATCGCCGAGCGCCTGGTGCAGTCGCAATCGACCAACGCCATCCTGACGACATTCAATGAAGTCAACATGCAGCCGGTCATGGACCTGCGCACCAAGTACAAGGACAAGTTCGAAAAGGAACACGGCGTCAAGCTGGGTTTCATGTCGTTCTTCGTCAAGGCTGCGGTTGCGGCGCTGAAGAAATACCCGATCGTCAATGCATCGGTGGACGGCAACGACATCGTCTACCACGGCTATTTCGATATCGGCATCGCAGTCGGTTCGCCGCGCGGCCTGGTAGTGCCGGTATTGCGTGACGCCGACCAGATGTCGATCGCCGACATCGAAAAGAAAATCGGCGAATTCGGCGCCAAGGCCAAGGACGGCAAGCTGACGCTGGACGATCTGACCGGCGGCACTTTCTCGATCTCGAACGGCGGCACGTTCGGTTCGATGCTGTCGACGCCGATCATCAACCCGCCGCAATCGGCAATCCTGGGCGTGCATGCGACCAAGGACCGCGCGGTGGTTGAAAACGGCCAGATCGTGATCCGTCCGATGAACTACCTGGCAATGTCTTATGATCACCGTATCATCGATGGTCGTGAAGCCGTGCTGGCCCTGGTTGCGATGAAGGAAGCGCTGGAAGATCCGGCCCGCCTGTTGCTGGACCTGTAAGCGTCAAGTCTCGCCAGGCGAGAGCGCCCTGACTCTTGTTTCCCGAGGGGAAAGTGGAGCAGGGCGCATCGTTTAGGTGGCTTGGTAAATGATGAGCGCCTTGCCACTGTGATTTTTACCCGAGCCGCAAGCCGGCTGCCTGAGTTGACGGCATACGGGCATGAGTTGGCAAGGCAATAATTCGAAGGATGGAAATGAGCAAACAATTTGATGTCGTTGTGATCGGTGGCGGTCCCGGCGGCTATATCGCAGCAATCCGCGCCGCGCAGCTGGGCTTCAATACTGCCTGTATCGATGAATGGAAAAACGCCAAGAACGGCCCTGCGCCGGGCGGCACCTGCACCAACGTAGGCTGCATCCCATCCAAGGCGTTGCTGCAATCGTCCGAGCACTACGAACACGCCGGCCATGCGTTCGCCGACCACGGTATCGAAGTCAAGGGCCTGGGACTGAACCTGGGGCAGATGCTGGCGCGCAAGGATAGCGTCGTCAAGCAGAACAACGAAGGCATCCTGTACCTGTTCAAGAAGAACAAGGTCACCTTTTTCCATGGCCGCGGCTCGTTCGTCAAGGGCGATGCCAGCGCTTACGAAATCAAGGTCGCCGGCGCTGCCGAAGAAACCATCACTGCCAAGCACATCATCCTGGCTACCGGCTCCAATCCCCGCGCCTTGCCGGGCACGCCGTTTGACGAAAAACTGATCCTGTCCAATACCGGCGCACTGGCAATTGACGCGGTTCCGGCTAAACTGGGTGTTATCGGCGCTGGTGTAATCGGCCTCGAAATGGGGAGCGTCTGGCGTCGTCTCGGCTCGGATGTCAGCGTGCTGGAAGCATTGCCGACTTTCCTCGGCGCGGTCGACGAGCAGATCGCCAAGGAAGCCGCCAAGCTGTTCACCAAGCAAGGCTTGAAAGTCAGCCTGGGCGTCAAGATCGGCGCCATCACGGCTGGCAAGAACGATGTCACGGTGGAATATGTCGACGCCGCCGGCGCAGCGCAAAAAGCAGTGTACGACAAGCTGATCGTATCGATCGGCCGTATCCCCAACACCATCGGCCTGAACGGCGAAGGCGTTGGCCTGCAGCTGGACGAGCGCGGTTTCATCGCCGTCGACGGCGATTGCAAGACCAACCTGCCGAACGTCTGGGCGGTGGGCGACGTGGTGCGCGGCCCGATGCTGGCGCACAAGGCCGAGGAAGAAGGCGTGGCGGTTGCCGAGCGTATTGCCGGACAGCACGGCCATGTGAACTTCAATACCATTCCTTGGGTGATCTACACTTCGCCGGAAATTGCATGGGTCGGCAAGACAGAACAACAACTGAAGGCAGATGGAGTAGCATACAAGGCGGGTACTTTCCCGTTCCTGGCCAATGGCCGGGCGCGCGCCTTGGGTGATACCTCGGGCATGGTCAAGTTCCTGGCGGACGCCAAGACTGACGAAATCCTGGGTGTCCACATTGTTGGTCCAATGGCATCGGAATTGATTTCAGAAGCCGTGGTGGCGATGGAATTCCGCGCATCTGCGGAAGACATCGCCCGTATCTGCCACGCGCACCCGTCCTTGTCGGAAGCGACCAAGGAAGCGGCGCTGGCGGTCGACAAACGGTCCCTGAATTTCTAAGGGAGAAGCATATGCGCGATTCGTTATCACCGTTGATATTGTCGTTAGGCCTTGCATTGTCCGGCTGCGCGACTACAGCGTCGGATAACGGCCGCGTGCAGATCGAGGCCATCTCCGACAGCCAGCAGCTGGCTGGCGCGCGCTGCGTGGTGAAAACCGACAGCAGCCGCTGGAATGTGGTCACACCTGGCAATGTCCTGATTGTCGAAGCCGACGGCGACCTGCATGTGGTCTGCAACAAGCCCGGCTACCGTACGTCTGAAGTGGTGTACCGCGCGCCGCCCGGGCTGAATTCGCCGAGCATCGGCATCGGCGCCACCGGAGGCAGCGGCGGCATAGGTGCGGTCGGCCTTGGCCTGGGGGCAAACCTGCCGCTCAGTTTCGGCGGCAAGGAAAAAGCCTACCCTAGCCGGGTACTGGTAGAGATGGGGCGGTCATAGTTGCTGGATGTACTGCCGGTTTGATGTGGGTGAGCGAAAGCTCGCCCATTTTTATTTTTAGCGGCTTAATCAAACAACACGGTTGGTTTTTTGCCAATCCGTGAAGCCGGCAAACCGGTTTTGGCTTTTCATCAAGAATTGAAAACACAATGAACGTCTTAGAGTTTTATGAACAGGCACTGACGCAACGAGGTTTCCAGGCGGACGATGCGCAACGGCGCGCGGTCGATCGCCTGCAGCAGGCTTACGATGAATGGGTCGAGTACAAGGCGCAGCGTTCCAATTCCTTCAAGCGCCTGATCCTGCGGCCGGATGTGCCGCGCGGCGTGTACATGTGGGGCGGGGTGGGGCGCGGCAAGTCGTTTCTGATGGACAGCTTTTATTCGGTGGTGCCGGTGGTGCGCAAGACGCGCCTGCATTTCCATGAATTCATGCGCGCCGTGCACCGCCAGCTGGACGAGCTCAAGGGCGTCGCCGATCCGCTCGATGAAGTGGCGAAACGGGTCGCCAGGAAATACCGGCTGATCTGTTTTGACGAATTCCACGTGTCCGACATCGCCGACGCCATGATTCTCTATAACCTGCTGAAAGCCTTGTTCGACAACGGCGTGTCGTTCGTGATGACCTCGAACTACGAGCCGAGCACGCTGTATCCCGACGGCTTGCACCGGGATCGCATGCTGCCCACCATCAAGCTGCTGCAAGACAACCTGGACGTGATGAATATCGATGCCGGCATCGATTACCGCAAGCGCGCCCTGGAGCAGGTCGAGAGCTACCATTCGCCGCTCAACGCCGATACCGACCGCGCCTTGCGCCATGCGTTTGCCGGCGTTGCCGAGACTGCCGACGAAGATCCGATAGTCGATATCGAAGCGCGCAAAATCAAGGCCCTGCGCCGGGCCGGCGGCGTCATCTGGTTCGATTTCAGCACCTTGTGCGGCGGCCCGCGTTCGCAAAACGATTACCTCGAAATTGCCAGCCGCTTCCATACGGTGATATTGTCCGGTATTCCGCAAATGTCGGCGGCGATGTCGTCCGAGGCGCGCCGGTTTACCTGGCTGATCGATGTGTTCTATGATCACAAGATCAAGTTGATCATGTCGGCCGCGGTAGAGCCGGACCAGCTGTACACGCAAGGCATGCTGGCCAACGAGTTCCACCGCACCGTGTCGCGTATCATGGAGATGCAGTCGCGCGAGTACATGGATAGCGAGCGGCGTTCCGAGGCCGACTCTATCGTATAAGTTGTATAAGTAAGGCTGTAAAGAAAATAACGTATAGAAATGGATAGGTTTACGTGGAATTTGCCCCTTTGATCCTGGCCCCTTTGTCATCGCCGCTGGCGCCCGAGCGTCGCCAGCGCCCGCTCTTGCTGGGCATGGCTGCACTGCTGCTGGCGCTGTGCGCCGGCCCTGCCGTCCTGGCCGCCGACATCGAACTCAAGCCGGTAGACCAGCCGGCCGCCGAGCTGAGTGCGCGCTACCCGCTGGAAACGCTGACTTCGGTGGAAACCGCGAACCGGGCGCTGGCCGATGTCGCCGACGCCAAGGCTGAAGTCGAGGCGCGCGACCTGGAACAGCGCCGGGCCTGCTATCAGAAATTCTTCGTCAACCACTGCCTCGACATCGCCAAGGAACAGCGGCGCCTGGCGATGAAGACCATCCGTCCGATCGACATCACCGCCAACGCTTTCTTGCGCAAGGACCGGGCCGACGAGCGCGACAAGGCGCTGGAAGTGCACGATGCCGGGCAGCCGGCCGAAGCAGCGCAGAAAGCCCAGGATCAGCAGGCGAAAGAAGTGAGCAACGCGGAAAAGGTCAAGCAGGGCGCGGCAAAGGACAAGGAAGTCGCCGCCAATACCCGCAAGCACATGGGCGAGGCCGACAAGCGGGTGGCCGAGCATAACGCCAAACTGCAAAAAGCGCGGCAGGATGAGGCCGCGAAGGCATCGGAGCGGGCTGCGAATGTCGCCGCTTTCGAGAAAAAGGCAAAGGATTCGGCAGCACGCCAGAAGGAAGTTGCCGACAACAAGGCCGCCAAGGCCAAGGACCTGGCGGCCAAGAAGGCTGCCGCCGCGCCAGCGGCGCCGGCAGCAGCAACGCCGCCGCCGGCTTCCGCTCCGTAACCCGGGCCAGCCGTGCGGCTTACACCGCGCGGCGCATCTTCTTGACGGTGTAGTTCTGCGCTTCCTTGGGCAGCGCCACCAGTTTGACGATCGCAAAAGTGCAATTGTCGGCAGCATGGCCTTCGGCGCGCTTGCGAGTCTTGGTGATCAGCATTTCAGCCGCATCGCGCGGCTTGTTCATGGCGATGGCCGCACCCAGTTCATCTTCCGTAAAGTAGTGCCAAAGTCCATCCGAGCACAGCAGGAAGGCATCGCCAGCCTTGAGGCCGGTGTAGCGGCTGATGCTGACCGTGGGCGTATCGGTGCTCGACCCCAGCGCGTTGAGCAGGATGTTGGAGAGGTTGTGCGATTTCGCCTCGCTGCGCGATAGCTTGCCTTCGCTCACCAGCTTCTCGACGTAGGAATGGTCGATGGTGTGTTCTGCGAAATTGGGCCCCTCGAAGCGGTACAGGCGTGAATCGCCGACATGGCCCCAGGTAGCCGTGCCATCCGGCGACAGCACCAGGATCACCATGGTGGTATGCGGATCCTTGTCGTTGGAAAAGCCGCTCAGCTTGATGACGGTGTGGGTCTCCAGCGCGATGTTCTGCAGCATGGTCTCGACATTGTCGATCAGCGGCGAGAAACCTTCGAAGATCTGCTTGGCGGTGCAGATCACCTGCTCGGCAGCCAGTGCGCCGCCGCTGCGGCCGCCCATGCCGTCGGCGAGTACTGCCATCATGTAACCCGGTGCTTTTGGGGCAGTGAATAATGCGGTCCGGTCCTGTTGTTCCTGGCGGTCACCGATGTGTTGGCCGGTGCCGGCTTCGATCTTGTATTGGCTCATTCGTCTGGGTAGATTAAACTGCATCCTGTTCTAGGTAATTCTGGATCCGGCGTCAAATCGCCATTCATTCACAGTAATACAGTATGAAGTTGATGGGAAATATTATACGCAGGAATGATTTTCAACGTGTTTCCATATGTTAACATTTTCCAACGCTAGAATATGACCATGATCGATCGAGAAGAAATCCTGCGCCGCATTATAGAACTTGAAGTCGAACATCGCGACCTGGATGCGGCCATTCATACCATGACAAATCAGGTCTTGCACGAAGAATTGCAGTTGCGCCGCCTGAAAAAGCGCAAATTGCAACTGAAAGACCAGATCACGCTGTTAAGAATGCAATTAATTCCCGACATCCCTGCCTGATAGCCCACCCCGTGGCTGGTAGGATAACCGTCCAGCCTCAGCTTTAAGTAAGTTACCTTGACCGAAGATACATCCCCCATTGCCGCCGAAAGCGTCGCCGCTGTAGCCGCCGCTGCGCCAGCCGGCACGCACGACGCCGACATCGATCGCCTGTTCGCCAGTACCGGCCCGCTTGGGCAGGCGGTCGGCGGCTTCCGGCCGCGCCAGGCGCAGACCGAAATGGCGAAAGCCATCGCCGACGCCATCGCCCAGCAGCGCACGCTGATTGCCGAAGCCGGCACCGGCACCGGCAAGACCTTCGCCTACCTGGTGCCGGCCTTGCTGTGGGGCGGCAAGGTGATTGTCTCGACCGGCACCAAGAACCTGCAGGACCAGCTGTTCTTGCGCGACATCCCGACCGTGCGCAGGGCGCTCAGCGCGCCGGTCTCGGTGGCGCTGCTGAAAGGGCGCGCCAACTACGTCTGCCATTTCCACCTGGAGCGCACGCTGCAGAACGGCCGCATGACGTCGCGCGAGGATGTCGGCTACCTGCGCGAAATTTCCCGTTTCATGAAAACCACTTCGTCCGGCGACAAGGCGGAGTTGTCCAATGTGCCGGAAACCGCGCCGATCTGGAACCTGGTGACTTCGACCCGCGATACCTGCATGGGCGCCGAGTGCCAGTATTACCAGGACTGCTTCGTGATGAAGGCGCGCAAGGAAGCGCAGCAGGCTGACGTGGTGGTGGTCAACCACCACCTGTTCTTTGCCGACGTCGCCTTGAAGGATACCGGCGTCGCCGAGCTGCTGCCTTCGGCCAACACCATCATCTTCGATGAAGCGCACCAGTTGCCTGAGGTCGCCACTTTATTTTTCGGCAATACCGTCTCTACCTCGCAGATCCTGGAGCTGTGCCGCGACGTGCTGGCGGAAGGCTTGTCGCATGCGCGCGACGGCGCCGACTGGGGGCAGGTGGTGCTGCCGGTGGAAAAGGCCGCGCGCGACCTGCGCCTGGCTTTTCCGCAGGACGTGGTGCGGCTGGCGGTCAACCAGATTGCTGCCTCGAGCATATTCTTCCCGGCGCTGGAAACCATGCGGGCACAGCTGCACGGCATGATCGCCGTCCTGGAAAAGCAGGCGGAGCGGGCCGAAACCATCGAGCAGTGCCGCACCCGCGCGGTCGAGCTGGGCTACAAGCTGGACGGCTGGAACAGCGCGCCTGCTGCGGCTGGCGGCAAGCCGCCGAAGAAAGCCAAGGCCGCCGACGCAGAGGACGACGAAGGCAGCGTGCTGTGGGTGGAAGCCTTTTCTTCTTCCCTGCAGCTGCACCAGACGCCCTTGTCGATAGCGCCGATTTTCAACAAGCAGCGTGAGGGCGTGGCGCGTTCCTGGATCTTCACTTCGGCCACGCTAGCAGTGAAGAACGATTTCCAGCACTACGCCTCGCAAATGGGCCTGTGGGACGAGCCGGCGCAGTCCTGGCCCAGTCCCTTCGACTATGGCGAGCAAGGTTTGCTATACGTGCCGCAGAACCTGCCGCAGCCCAATTCGCCGGACTATACCGACGCCGTCATCGACGCTGCGCTGCCGGTGATCGAAGCCTCCGGCGGCCGCGCATTCCTGCTGTGCACCACAATACGCGCGGTGAACCGCGCGGCCGAGCGGCTGCGGGCCGAATTCGAAGCGCGCCACCTGGATTTCCCCTTGATGGTGCAGGGCGAGGCCGGGCGCACCGAGCTGCTGGACCGTTTCCGCGCCGCCGGCAACGCCGTGCTGATCGGCAGCCAGAGCTTCTGGGAGGGCGTCGACGTGCGCGGCGAGGCGCTGTCGCTGGTGATCATCGACAAGCTGCCGTTCTCGCCGCCGGACGATCCGGTGCTGGCGGCGCGCATAGACGCGCTGGAATCGAAGGGCATGAACGGTTTCATGCATCACCAGTTGCCGGCAGCCATCATTAACCTGAAGCAGGGCGCCGGCCGCCTGATCCGCGACGAAACCGACCGCGGCGTCCTGATGATCTGCGATCCGCGCCTGATTTCCAAGGGCTACGGCCGCCGCATCTGGCAGAGCCTGCCGCCGTTCAAGCGGACCCGCGAACTGAGCGCGGTGCAGGCATTCTGGAGCGGCGAGACGGTCGGCAGCTAACTGTCCGCGCTTGTGAGAGGATGTGGTCTGCCGCAACACCGTCGCGCTGTCGTTTCGGCTTGCCGAGATCGGTTGCGATCGGCTAAGCTGCCCTGACGGTTTGTCATCAGCATGTAATAATCCGGCTCTATTGTCGCAGTTCGTCGCAGTGTCTAATCCCGGCCGGCCAGGCCGGTTTTTCTCGAACGCTCGTTTGGATAAAGGTAAGCAATGTTTGCAGCAGTGGATTTGGGGTCGAACAGTTTCCGTTTGCATATAGGCAAATACAATGGTGATGCGATCCGTGTCATCAAGAGTGCGCGCGACCCGATCCGACTGGCTGCCGGCCTTGACGCCAAAGGTTACCTGACCGAACAGGCGATGCAGGTTGCGCTGGATTCGCTGTCGCGCTTCCGCAGCATCCTGGCCGACTACCAGCTGGAAGCGGTGCGGGTGGTGGCTACCAACACCTTGCGCGTGGCCAAGAATGCGGCGGAATTCCTGCCAATCGCCGAACAGGTCATCGGCTATCCGATTGAAATCATTTCGGGCGAAGAGGAAGGCCGGCTGATCTATATGGGCGTCGCCAGCATGCTGCGCCTGCCGAATGAAAAAAGGCTGGTGCTGGATATCGGCGGCGGCTCTACCGAGCTGATCCTGGGGCGCGGCCAGCAGATCGAACGGGTCGAATCGTTCGGCATCGGCACGGTCAACCAGAGCCTGGCGTTTTTCGCCGACGGCCAGATCACGGCCGAGGCTTACGACGCGGCCGTGCTGTCCGCCCGCAGTCATTTCGAAGACGCCGCGCCGCCGTACCGGCCGCAAAACTGGAGCCATGCGTATGGCTCTTCCGGCACGATCCGGGCGATTGCCGAGACTATCGAAAAAAACGCCCTGGGCGACCATCGCCTGTCGTACACCAGCCTGGAAGCCCTGCGCGCGCGTTTCGTCGAGTTCGGCCACGTCAGCCGGATCGACCTGCTGGGCATGAAGCCGGAGCGCGCCGCGGTCATGGTCGGCGGCCTGGCGGTGCTGATCGGCCTGATGCAGGAACTCGGCATCGAAGTGATCCAGCCGATCGAAGCCGGCCTGCGCATGGGCGTGATGTGGGACCTGCAGTTGCGCGGCACGCGGCTGGACCGGCGCGACCAGTCGGTGCACGATTTTTCCCAGCGTTTCCATGTAGACCAGCTGCGCGCCAGCCGGGTCGCCGAAACCGCAACCTCGCTGTTCGACATGCTCAAGCCCAGCAGCGACGGCCTCAGCCAGTACCTGCACTGGAGCGCCTTGCTGCATGAAGTCGGGCTGGTGGTGTCGCAGAGCGGTTATCACAAGCATGCCGCCTACCTGATCGAGAACGCCGACCTGTCCGGTTTCACGACCCGCGAACAGCGCGCCATGAGCATGCTGATCCTTGGCCAGAAGGGCAACCTGCGCAAGATCAGCGATGCGCTGCTGGATCCGGATTTTTCCAAGGCGGTGCTGGCTTTGCGCCTGGCGGTGATGTTCCTGCACTCGCGGATCGAGATCGACCTCGACGAATTGCGCCTGAAGATGAAGAGCAAGATCGAACTCGACATCAAGCGCGACTGGATTGAAGACCATCCCACCGCGACTTACTGGATGACCAAGGAGCAGGATTGGTGGCGCGAGATCGGCGTCGATTTTGCCATCCGCAGGACCTGATTGCCTGCAGCAGCCGGCGCGGCATCAAGCCGCGCCGGTTTTTTTTGATTTGTTCCCTGATTTGTCCTATTTGCCGCTGAAGTGCGGCTGGGCTGCTTCAGTAAGTCAGTCCGCTGGACTTGTTGAACAGCGCCATGTCGACATAGCTGGAGAGGTGGTTGCTGTCGGCGACGTCGCCCACCATGTAGCCGCCAATGTCGAAACCGCCGCCGGGAATGGCGTATTCGCCCTGGCCGGCGGCGCGTTTGCCGGCCGGCAGCAGGCGCAGCCATGATTTTGCCGCGGTAAATCCCTCCAGCGTCAATGCCGACACCGGCTCGTCGCGATACTTCCGCATCATGTTCAAATGTTCCAGCTGTATCGACGAGCTGCCGATGTTGGGGTTCGGGACGACTTGCGAGAACACCGTCCACTCCACCGCCTTGCCGCCTGCCAGCTGGCGCAGCGTGGTCAGGTTGGTGAGGGACGAGCCGGCGACGAAGGTTTGCGGCGCCAGCTTGCGGAATTCCTTCAGGAATACTCCCGCATTCACGGTATCGGCGATCATGATCACGAACCCCGGCTTGGCGCTGGCCAGCTGCGCCGTTTCGCTGCGCATCCTGGCGAGATCGTTGCCGAGGTGGACCGTGCCGCTAAGCCTGATGCCGCTTTCCTTCATCTGGTCGGCCAGGCGCCGGTAAGCGTCGGCGGTGGCGGCCGATTCCTGGTACACCACGCCGACGTCCTTGATGCCGAGCTTGTCGAAATGGGAAAATATATGGCGGATTTCCTGCTGGTAGCTGGGCCGCCAGAACAGGACTTTGGCGTCTTTCCGGTAATCGGCGCCGGCCAGCGGCGCGTACAGCGTCAGGCCGCTGCGCTTGAATTCGGCGGAGTCCAGCACGGCCCGGGTGACATCGTCGCCGACGCCGCCGAACAGGTAAGAGGCGTGGGCCTGGGTGATCAGCTCGGCGACCGCTTTCACCGCCTGGTCGGCCTGGCCGCGGTCGTCGCGCACCAGGTACTGGATGCGGCGGCCGTTGATCCCGCCTTTGGCGTTGAGCACGTCGAAATAGGTCTTGATGCCCGCCACGTAATCGCGCCCGAGGTCGGCATTGGGGCCGGACAGGTCGATGGCCTGGCCGACCACGATGGCGTCGGCCGCCGCATTCGCCAGCAGCGGCAGGCACAGCGCAAGGCCGGCCAGATACTTGCACAAAAAGCGTTTCAAGTTTAAGTTCATCGGAAAGTCGAAATATGGCGGAGGAGGAGTCGCGATTCTGGTTGTAAATTGTGACGGCTTGATGAATTTGTTGTGTTTGTTGAAGCTGTTCTTGCCGACGATGGAATAATTGTATATATTATTTATACGATTTAATTTTGGAGAGTTGAATGGTTACCAGTAAAATTGTGAAACGTGTCGTCAAAAAGCCGGTTGCAGCGCCAAAAGCCGTTGCCAAGGCCAAGCCTGTTGCGCGTCCAGCTGCCAAGCCGGCGGCAAAAACCGCTGCCAAGCCAGCAGTGAAGGCAGCCGCAAAGCCTTTGCCTAAGCCCTCGCTGGCTACCAAGCCGATTGCAGCCAAACCAGCGCCAAGCATCAAGTCGCTGCCGGATTTGAAAGGCAAGGTAAAGAAAGCCAAGCTGGTGCGCGACAGTTTCACCATGCCGGCCGATGAGTACCAGGTGCTGGGCGACGTCAAGAAAACATTCTTGAAAGCCGGCCTGGAAGTGAAGAAGAGCGAGCTGCTGCGGGTCGGCGTTGCCTTGATCCGCGAACTGGGCCTGGCCAACCTGAAACTGGCCGTGGCCAGCCTGCCGCCGGTGAAGGCGGGCCGTCCGAAGAAGGAAAAATAAGACAGCCCGGCTGTACCGCGCAGTGCGCTGAACGGGGTCCGGATTTGTGCGATGGCGAAAGCCGGCGTGCAAGTCCGGACCCCGTTTTCCTATGGGCGGCATATGCGCGGCCTATCGAAAAACAGCCGCACCCAGATCGTTTTGATTGCATTTTCGACACTGTTGCTATGTCATAAAACCGAAATAAACCTGTCATTTTCTTGAAGTAATCCGTGGTTAGGCTTGTCATCGTCACAATCAGAAAGGACGATGAATGCAACTACTAACGAATCCTGGCGAAGCAAGTACGAGTGTTTCCAAGTTGACGGTTAGTCTTGCCAGTACGCCGGAAGAAGTACGCGAGGTGCAGCGTCTGCGCTACAAGGTTTTTATCGAGACGATGGGCTTGTCCGCGCTGGCCAATGCAGATGGCCTGGACAGCGATGAATTCGATTCTTACTGCGATCATCTGATCGTGCGCGACACCAACACCTTGCGCGTAGTTGGCACCTATCGCGTCATGAGCCCGCATGCGGCAAGAAGCATGGGGCGTTATTACTCGGAACAGGAATTCGACCTCGGCCGCCTCGACAACCTGCGCAGCAGCATTGCCGAAGCCGGGCGCGCCTGCATCGATCCCGAATACCGCAGCGGCAGCGTCATCATGCTGCTGTGGGCCGGCCTGGCGGCCTTCATGCGGCGCGAACGCTGCGACTACCTGATGGGCTGCGCCAGCGTCAGCCTGGCCGACGGCGGGCACAACGCCGCTGCCTTGTACCACAGCCTGGAGCCGGGCAATTTCGCTCCGGCCGAATACCGGGTCACGCCGCATGTGCCGTTTCCGGTCCATGAGCGCGAAGCCGGCCATGTAGCACAGATGCCGCCGCTGCTGAAAGGCTATCTGCGCAGCGGCGCCTGGGTCTGCGGCGACCCCGCCTGGGATCCGGATTTCCACTCTGCCGATTTTTTCCTGCTGCTGCCCTTGTCCAAGCTGGACCAGCGCTATGCGCGCCACTATCTTAAAGAAACGAGGGCGACATGAAACCAGGCGAACAGTTTCTGGAAGCTGCGTTGTTTGGCGCCAATTCCGGCGCCGGCGTTAGCGCCGGCACCGGCGCCAAGCGAGATCCGATCCGCTTTCGCACCATCTGGATTTCCGATGTCCACCTGGGAACCACCGGCTGCCAGGCCGCTCGCCTGCTGGAATTTTTGCGCGCGACCGAGTCGGACACCCTGTACCTGGTCGGCGACATCATCGACGGCTGGCAGCTGAAGCGCCGCTGGTACTGGGACCAGGTCCACAACAACGTAGTGCAAACGGTGCTGAAAAAAGCGCGCAAGGGAACCGAGGTGATTTTTGTGCCCGGCAACCATGACGAGGCTGTGCGCCAATTCATCGATCTGGACTTCGGCGGCATCCGGATTCGCGATGAATTGGTGCATACCACCGCACAGGGAAAACGCATGCTGGTGCTGCACGGCGACCGTTTCGACGGCGTGATCGCCTGCGCCAAATGGCTGGCGTACGTGGGCGACAGCCTGTACACCGTGATCCTGAAATTCAACCAATGGTTCAACGGCTGGCGCGCACGCGCCGGCCTGCCTTACTGGTCGCTCTCGCAATACCTGAAGCTGAAGGTGAAAAACGCCGTGAACTACATTTCTTCATTTGAAGATGCATTGGCGGCGGAAGCGCAGAAGAAGGGCCTGGACGGCGTCATTTGCGGCCATATCCACAAGCCGGAAATCCGCGACATCAACGGCATCAAGTATTGCAACGACGGCGACTGGGTGGAAAGCCTGTCGGCGCTGGTGGAAGAAGCCAGCGGCGAATTGCGCCTGGTGACCTGGCAGGAAATCATGCAGCAAAAGAATCCGGTGTCCGGCAAGAAGGTTAAAGAACTATGCGAATTGCCATCGTAACGGACGCCGGGCAATCGCAGATCAACGGGGTAGTCAATACTTTGCGCGCCACCAGCGCGTGCCTGCGCCATAACGGCCACGAAGTGCTGCTGCTCAGTCCCGACGATTTCCCGACTTTCGCCTGTCCCACCTATCCGGAAATCCGCCTGGCGCACAAGCCTTACGCCAGGATCGCGGCCAGCCTGAAAGCGTTTGGGCCCGACTGCATCCATATTTCGACCGAAGGGCCGATGGGCCTGGCCGCCAGGCGTTTCTGCCTGCGCCAGGGAATAGGCTTTACGACCGCCTACCATACCCGTTTCCCCGAGTACCTGAGCGCGCGTTCGATCCTGCCCAAGGCGCTGACCTACCGCTGGCTGCGCTGGTTTCACGGGCCTTCGAAAGCGGTGATGGTGCCGACGCCGCATGTGCTCAAGGAGCTGGAACAGCGCGGCTTCCGCCATCTGGTGTTGTGGGGCCGAGGGGTGGATACCGAGCGTTTCAAGCCGGTCGACGAGGACCACGCTTGCATCGCCCGCCCGTTGTACCTGTACGTCGGCAGGGTGGCGGTGGAAAAGAATATCGAGTCGTTCCTGCAGGTTGACCTGCCGGGCAGCAAATGGGTGATCGGCGACGGCCCGCTGCGCGAAGAGCTGCAGCAGCGTTATCCGGATGTGCAGTTCCTGGGCGCCAAGCCGCACCATGAGCTCACCTCGTATTACAACTGCGCCGACGTGATGGTGTTTCCCAGCCATACCGACACCTTCGGGCTGGTCATGGTCGAAGCGATGGCATGCGGGGTGCCGGTCGCCGCTTATCCGGTCGCCGGTCCGCTCGATGTGGTGGCGCACGGGCGCTCCGGGATACTGGACGAGGACTTGACCTCGGCTTGCCTGCGGGCCCTGGCGCTGGACCGGCGCGAGGTGCGAGAACATGCGCTGGAATATTCCTGGGAGTACGCTACGCAGCAGTTCCAGCAGCATCTGTTCCAGATCCATGGGGTGAAAGCGCGTCCCAATAATCTGCTGGCCGGTAGGTCACGGCCCGCTTCCGGCCTTTGACAGGCCAAGCCGTTCAGGCAAGAAAGACTACTGGCCAGCGCGTGGCGACAAGCGCCGCCTCAAAATAAAATGCCCCGTTTGGAAGAACGGGGCATTTTTATTTAGTGCGAGCCTGGCTGTTACCAGAATTTCCACCAAGGCGCTTTGACCACCTTGGTGCTGTCGGTGCCGGTGCCTCCGACATACTTGCTGTTCGGGTAGGTTTTCTTCAGCACGCGCTCAGCGTCGTCATGCAATTGCGTCAGGCCCAGGGCTTCGTAAGACTGCACCATGATATGCAGCGCTTCTTCCACCGCCGGCGCATCGCGATATTGCTGGATGGCGCTTTGCGCACGGTCGGCAGCCGCTACATACGCGCCGCGGCGGTAGTAGTAGCTGGCGACGTGGACGTCGTACTGCGCCAGCGCATTCACCAGGTATTTCATGCGCGCCAGCGAATCGGGAGCGTAGGTGCTCTCCGGGAAGCGGACTACCACTTGCTTGAAGGCGTCGAATGCATCGCGCGCCGCTTTCGGATCGCGCTCGGTGGCGTCTTCGCTCGACAGGAAGTCGAAAATGCTGATCTTGTCGTTGAAGTTGACCAGGCCGCGCAGGTAGTACATATAGTCTACGTTAGGATGGTTCGGATGCAGCTTGATGAAGCGGTCAATCGCCGCCAGCGCCTCAGGCTGCTCGCCTTGCCGGTAGTGGGCATAGGCGATATCCATCTGCGCCTGTTGCGCGTAGGTGCCGAACGGATAACGCGATTCCAGCTTTTCAAAGTACTTAATTGCCTTATCGTAGCCGCCGCTGTTCATTTCATCCTTGGCCTCCGAGTATAATCGGGGAGCGGACCAGTTTGCGGTTTCATCGACTTTGTCTGGCAATAAGCCACACGCAGATAAGGATAGAGCGAATGCGACAGCAGCTAGTTTTAAGAGTCTTTTTTGCATAGTGGTTTGCAAGATTGCGCGTGTTTACGTGTATTAACAACGATTGATTATAGCTGATGGGACTTCAAGTGATGTCATTTACCAAGCCAAATTTGGCTGAAAGTCTGCCTGACGCTGATTTAGAGGCCGATATCGACTATGTCGACGACGGCGTCGACGATGGCGACGCGGCTACTGCCAGCGCGCCGATAGTACTGCAATTGACTCCGGATGTCTGCGGCACGCGCCTGGATAAAGTGGTTTCAACCCTGGTGCCGCAATATTCGCGCAGCCGCATCCAGCAGTGGATAGAAGCCGGGCACGTTACCGTCGACGGCAAGCCGGGCACCACCAAGATGACCACCTACGGCGATGAAACCGTGGTGGTGCTGCCGCAGCCGGCGCCCGACGAAAAGGCGTTCACGCCGGAAGACATGGCGCTGGATGTGGTTTACGAAGATGCGGCAATTATTGTCATCAACAAGCCGGCCGGACTGGTGGTGCATCCCGCCGCCGGCAACTGGTCCGGAACCTTGCTCAACGGCCTGCTGTTCCGCTGGCCGGCGTTGGCAGGAGTGCCGCGCGCCGGCATCGTGCATCGCCTGGACAAGGATACCAGCGGCCTGATGGTGGTCGCCAAGACGCTGGAAGCGCAGACCGACCTGGTGCGCCAGCTGCAGGCCCGTACCGTCAAGCGCCAGTACCTGGCGCTGGTGTGGGGCACGCCGCAGCTGAACGGGACCGTGGACAGCCCCATGGCGCGCCATCCGCGCGACCGCATCAAGATGGCGGTATCCGACAGCCTGATCGCCAAGCCCGCCATCACTCACTACCAGCGGCTGGCGACCGGTTTGCTGGACAGGCGTCCGGTCAGCCTCATGGGTTGCCGCCTGGAAACCGGGCGTACCCACCAGATCCGCGTCCACATGCAGTCGCTCGGGTTTTCGCTGGTGGGCGACGCCTTGTACGGCAAACAACACCTGATGCCGGCTTTCCCGCGCCAGGCCCTGCAGGCGTCGCGCCTGGGCCTGATCCATCCGAGCACGGGCAAGGCTTGCGAATGGCATGCGCCGCTGCCGGAGGATTTCGCGGCGCTGCTGGTGCGCGCCGGCATGAGCGTGCCGGAATGACGATCGCGGTTTTGTGAGTTAAACGGAAAGAAGGAGCCTTCGGCGCATGCAATTGATCATTCCGGACTGGCCCGGGCTGCCGCCGAATATCGGCGCTTTTGCCACCTTGCGCAGCGGCGGCGCCAGCCAGGGGCCGTATGACGACGGCAGCGGCGGCGGCGGCCTCAATCTCGGCAGCCATGTCGGCGACCTGCCGCCCGCGGTCGAATCGAACCGTGCGCAACTGGATGTCTTGCTGCCGGCGTCGCCGCTGTGGCTGGCGCAAGTCCACGGCCATCATGTGGTCGACGCCGGCGCTGCCGTCGCCGGCGTCGAAGCGGATGCCGCCATTGCCACCCGGGCCGGCGTAGTGTGCACAATACAGACCGCCGATTGCCTGCCGGTCTTGTTTGCCGATATGGACGGCGCCGTGGTCGGCGCCGCGCATGCCGGCTGGCGCGGACTGCAGGGCGGGGTGCTGCAAAATACCGTGGCGCGCATGCGCGCCGCCGGCGCCGGGCCGATTGCCGCCTGGCTGGGCGCCGCCATCGGTCCCGAACGTTTCGAGGTCGGCGCCGATGTGCTGGCGGCATTCGCCGACGCGGCGCCGGCTGGCCAGGCAAGGCAGCAGGCCGAAGCCTGCTTTGCGCCGATCGCGCAGCGGCCGGGCAAATACCTGGCCGACATTTATCAGCTGGCGCGGCTTGCGCTGCGCTCGGCAGATGTGCAGAATGTTTACGGCGGCGGATTGTGCACGGTCAGCGACCGGAGTTTTTATTCCTACCGCCGCGACCATGTGACCGGCCGCATGGCTTCGCTGATCTGGCTGAAATGACCGGCGCCGCTTATGGTTTGGCTGATTCCGGTTTTTCTTGCGAAGCAGGTGTCTCGGCGGTTGCGGCGGCGGCAGCTTTTTGCTGTGCCGCCAGCCTGTCAGAATTTTCAGTGCGCTGACGATTTCTCTTGCGTTTCGGCGTGCCCATCAGGTATAAAACAATTGTCAAAGGAAAAACACCGTACAGTAAAAAAGTCATCACGCCGGCAACTGGAGTAGCCTCTGTAATTGCCATCATGAAGACAACGTAAATCCATGCGATGGCGACGATATGCATTTTGGTTCCTGCTCTAGAGTCAATCCGATAAAAGATACACGAAAATAAGCCAAAACAACGGTCACCGCATGAATACGCCTAATTTTTCCGTCTTCGATCCTGCCGCATTGTCGCAACTCTCGCAGCAATTCAGTCAAGCCTTCAATCCCCAGTTCCTCCAGCAGCTCGGCCATATAGCCGACCCCGGCATGTTCCTCGGCTTCAATCCAGCCGCGCAAAACCAGAACGGCGCGGCGGGTTTCGGCGAGCTCGGCATTTCGCTCGATCCGGCGGTGCTGGAAAAGCTGCAGGCGGAATACACGGAGCAGCTGTCCGCGCTGTGGAAGGACATGCTGGCAGCGCGCATACCGGCCATCGCCGACCGCCGTTTCAGCGCCGCGGCCTGGCATGACAATCCGCTGCATGCGTTCAATGCAGCAGCCTACCTGCTGAATGCCCACTTCCTGAACGCGATGGTCGAAGCGCTGGACGCGCCGCCCAAGCTCAAGCGCAAGATCAGCTTTACCGTGCAGCAGATGATCGACGCCATGGCGCCTTCCAATTTTCTCGCGACCAATCCGGCGGCGCAGCAGAAAATTGTCGAAACCAATGGTGAAAGCCTGACCAAGGGCATTGCCCAGATGATCGCGGACATGCACAAGGGCCGGGTGTCGCAGACCGACGAATCGGCCTTCGAGGTCGGCAAGGATGTGGCCACCACCGAAGGCGCGGTGGTATTTGAAAACGACCTGTTCCAGCTGATCCAGTACACGCCGCTGACCGCCAAGGTGTACCAGCGGCCACTGCTGATCGTGCCGCCTTGCATCAACAAATTCTATATCCTCGACCTGCAGCCGCAGAACTCGCTGGTGCGCTATGCGGTGGAACAGGGGCACAGCGTGTTCCTGGTTTCCTGGCGCAACGCCGATGAATCGATGGCGCACGTCACCTGGGACCAATATATCGTCGATGGCGCAATCCGTGCGATCCAGGCGGTGCAGGAGATAAGCGGCCAGGACCAGATCAACACGCTCGGTTTCTGCGTCGGCGGCACGATCCTGTCGACCGCCCTGGCAAAGCTGGCGGCGGAAAAAAACAATCCGGTCGCCAGCCTGACCTTGCTCACTGCTTTCCTGGATTTCAGCGATACCGGCATCCTCGACGTATACATCGACGACCTGCAGATCCGCATGCGGGAACAGGCCATCGGCCAGGGCGGCCTGATGCCTGGACGTGAATTCGGTTCTGCGTTTTCCAGCTTGCGTCCCAACGACCTGCTGTGGAATTATGTCGAATCGAACTACCTGAAAGGCGAGCAGCCGACGCCTTTCGATCTGCTGTACTGGAACGCCGACAGCACCAATTTGCCGGGCCCGATGTTTTGCTACTACCTCCGCCACATGTACCTGGACAATGCGCTGAAGGAGGCCGGCGCGCTGACGGTAGGCGGGCAAAAGATCGACCTCGGCAAGATCGATGCGCCGGCTTTCATCTATGCCTCGCGCGACGATCATATCGTGCCCTGGACCTCGGCCTATGCCTCGGTTTCCCTGCTCAATCCTGGGAAACCGAAACAGAACCGCTTCGTGCTCGGCGCTTCCGGCCACATCGCCGGCGTGATCAATCCGCCGGCAAAGAAGAAGCGAAGTTATTGGACCGGCAACGCAGCCGGCAAGGCAGGCGCCGTGGATGCCGAAACCTGGATGGCGGCGGCAGTTGAGCATCCTGGCAGCTGGTGGACTGAATGGACCGGATTTTTATCCGAACATGCAGGAAAACAAGTGGCCGCGCCGCGCAAATTGGGAAATACTCAGTACAGCGTCATCGAACCTGCGCCGGGCCGGTATGTCAAAGTCAGGGCAGAATAAAACACAGCGAGAAGACTGTAGGGGAAGTTGTAGTCACGAAGCAGATGGATTTTTTGAATCGTTTTTTTGAAGGAGACAAGAGATGGCAAAGCGAATCGTTTATGTGACAGGGGGAATGGGCGGCATCGGTACCCCAATTTGTACTCGTCTTTGCACAGATGGTTTTACCGTGGTAGCCGGCTGCGGGCCGAATTCCACGCGCAAGGATAAATGGCTGGCCGACATGCGCGCCAAGGGTTTCGATATCCATGCTTCGGAAGGCAACGTCTCCAACTGGGAATCGACCAAGGCAGCGTTCGACAAGGTCAAGGCGGAAGTCGGCGAAGTCGATATCCTCATCAATAACGCCGGCATTACCCGCGACGGCCAGTTCCGCAAGATGTCCAAGGCAGACTGGGACGCGGTCATCGACACCAACCTGAATTCGCTGTTCAACGTTACCAAGCAGGTCATCGACGGCATGGCGGACCGCGGCTGGGGACGGATTGTCAATATTTCATCGGTCAACGGCCAGAAGGGCCAGTTCGGCCAGACCAACTACTCGACCGCAAAAGCCGGCATCCATGGATTTACCATGGCGCTGGCGCAGGAAGTGGCGACCAAGGGCGTTACCGTCAATACCGTGTCGCCGGGTTATGTCGGCACCGACATGGTGCGTTCGATCCGCCCGGACGTGCTGGAAAAAATCGTTGCCGGGATCCCGGTAAAGCGCCTGGGGGAACCGGAAGAAATCGCTTCCATCATCTCCTGGATCGTGTCGGAAGAAGGCGGCTACGCCACCGGTTCCGACTTCTCGCTGAACGGCGGCCTGCACATGGGCTGATGCGGTTTCCCGCATGGATTGCGAGTCCATGCGGGTTATTGCCATGCTTGTTTGTACTGCAATGCAATAAAACTCCCTGCACTGTCTTTGCACATGCATATAATGGAGATGTACTGTAGCAAAACGTCGATTGCTAAAGTAACAAATATAAAATGCGTTATGGGCGCAGCAACCTGGGACTGAAATGACTACACCAAAAAAAATGTCTGAACGTTTGATCAAGAAGTATCCGAATCGTCGCCTCTACGATACGCAAACCAGTTCATACATTACCCTGACGGACGTCAAGCAGCTGGTGCTGGACAACGAAGAGTTCGTTGTGCTGGACGCCAAGACCGACGACGACCTGACACGCAGCATCCTGCTGCAGATCATCCTGGAAGAAGAGTCGAACGGCACGCCCATGTTTTCCAGCGCGGCGCTGTCGCAGATCATCCGCTACTACGGCCACGCCATGCAGGGAATGATGGGTTCTTACCTGGAAAAGAACATCCAGGCTTTCATCGATATCCAGAACAAGCTCACCGAGAATTCCAAGGGTTTTTACGAAGGCAAGCCTTTCAGCCCGGAAATGTGGGCGCAGTTCATGAATGTCCAGGGGCCGATGATGCAGGGCATGATGAGCAACTACATCGAACAGAGCAAAGGCCTGTTCATCCAGATGCAGGAGCAGATGCAAAACCAGACCAAGAACATGTTCGGCACTTTCCCGTTTGCGCCGCCGCCGCCGGACAAGACAAAAAAATAATCATTGAGGCAAGCCCCGCGACAGGTTTTTACGAACCTTGCAGGGTAACCATGGCGGTGGAAGGGGTACAATAGCGACTTTGCTTTGACCCCATCTCCCGCCATGCCCAACGTCATCTCCGCCGCGCCAGCCGCACTCCCAGCATTAGCCGCCCCCAAAGTCGGTTTTGTATCCCTTGGTTGTCCCAAGGCGCTGGTCGATTCCGAACAGATCCTGACCCAGCTGCGCGCGGAAGGTTATGAAACTGCCAAGTCGTACCAAGGCGCCGACCTTGTAATCGTCAATACCTGCGGCTTTATTGATGCCGCAGTGCAAGAGTCGCTGGACGCCATCGGCGAAGCGCTGAGCGAAAACGGCAAGGTCATCGTGACCGGCTGCCTGGGCGCCAAGAAGGATGCCGACGGCGACGACATCATCCAGAAGATCCACCCGAAGGTGCTGGAAGTGACCGGCCCGCATGCGGTCGGCGAAGTCATGTTTGCCGTGCACAAGCACCTGCCCAAGCCGCACGCGCCGTTCTTCGACCTGCTGCCGCCGCAGGGCGTCAAGCTGACGCCCAAGCATTTCGCTTACCTGAAAATATCGGAAGGCTGTAACCACCGTTGCAGTTTTTGCATCATCCCGTCGATGCGCGGCGACCTGGTGTCGCGCCCGATCGCCGACGTCATGCTGGAAGCCGAGAACCTGTTCAAGGCCGGCGTCAAGGAACTGCTGGTGATTTCGCAAGATACCAGCGCCTACGGCGTCGACGTCAAGTTCCGCATGGGTTTCTGGAACGGCAAACCGGTCAAGACCCACATGACGCAGCTGGTCACCGCGCTGGGCGAACTGGCGGCCCAGTACGGCGCCTGGGTGCGCCTGCACTACGTTTATCCTTACCCGCACGTCGACCAGATCATCCCGCTGATGGCGGAAGGCAAGGTGCTGCCTTACCTGGACGTGCCGCTGCAGCATGCCCATCCCGATGTGCTGAAGCGCATGAAACGCCCGGCCAGCGGCGAAAAGAACATCGAGCGGATCCAGGCCTGGCGTGCGATGTGCCCGGACCTGACCATCCGCTCCACGTTTATCGCCGGTTTCCCCGGCGAAACCGACGCCGAGTTCGAATACCTGCTGGATTTCCTGAAAGAGGCGGAAATCGACCGCCTCGGCTGCTTCGCCTATTCGCCGGTGGAAGGCGCCACCGCCAACGCCCTGGACAATCCGGTGCCGGAAGAACTGCGCGAAGAGCGCCGCGGCCGCGTGATGCAGCTGCAAGAGGAAATTTCCAAGAAACGCCTGCAAGCCAAGGTCGGCAAGACCATGCGCGTGCTGATCGATTCGGTCGACCGCAACGGCGGCGTTGGCCGCTCCAGCGCCGATGCGCCGGAAATCGACGGCGTGGTGTACGTCAAGCCGCCGTATGAACCGCACAAGAAGCTGGTGGTCGGCGAGTTTGTCGACGTCACCGTCACCGCCTCCGATGCGCATGATTTGTGGGCCGCTGCATGATGGCAGGGAAGGTTGCTGTTGCACTGACCTTGCTGGCTGGTTTTGCCGCTGCCCCGGTGCTGGCGGATAACGGAAGTATTGCCGGCGCGCCGCTAACCGTGATTGCGGCGCAAGACCGGTTCGCCACGCCGCTGACCTTGCGCGGCACGCTGGGCGATGCCCAGATCGAAATGCATTTGCGGCAGAAACCGGATCCGAGCGAAGGCATCCAGGGCAGCTATGTGATTGCCGGCCAATCCGCTAAAATCCTGCTGGCCGGCGAAGCGGACAATGCCGATATCCTCATGGAAGAATCCGTCAACGGCAAGGACGTTTCCGGCGAGTGGGCTGGCAAACTTGTCGGCAATACTTTCATCGGCACCTGGTCCACCACCGACGATGCGGTGACCAAGCCTTTCGCCTTGACCATCCAGGCAACCAGAGCCGTCAAATAAAACCATCATTGAACATGGCAAAGAAGAATCCTCAAACCGCATTGATGCACAGCGACTACACCGCGCCGGCAGGTTTTGATGCTTTTCCGGTAGCGATCCACCACGCCTCCACCGTGCTGTTCAAGAATGTCGCGGCAATGCGCGCGCGCGAGTGGCAGGAAAAAAACAGCTATACCTACGGCCTGCACGGTACGCCGACTTCCTTCACGCTGGAAGCGCGCCTGGCGGAAATCGAGGGCGGCCAGCATTGCCTGCTGGCGCCTAGCGGGCTGGCGGCGATCACCATGGTCGACCTGGCCTTGCTCAAGAGCGGCGACGACGTGCTGTTGCCGGACAACGTGTACAACCCGAATCGCGAGCTGGGCAACTGGCTGTCCAAGGATTTCGGCATTACCGCCCGCTATTACGATCCCATGGTCGGCGCCGGCATCGCTGGCCTGATCCAGCCGAACACCCGCCTGGTCTGGACCGAGGCGCCGGGTTCGGTCTCGATGGAAGTGCCGGACCTGCCCGCCATCTGCGCCGCGGCGCACGCCAAGGGCGTGCCGGTGGCGATCGACAATACCTGGTCGGCCGGCCTGGCTTTGCGCGCTTTCGACCTGGGCGTCGATATCGTCATGCAGGCGCTGACCAAATACCAGTCGGGCGGATCGGATGTGCTGATGGGCGCCGTGATCACCAGGGATCCGGCCTTGAACCAGAAGCTGCAGATGGCCCACATGCGGCTTGGCTTCGGCGTCGGCATGGATGACGCTTACCTTGTCTTGCGCAGCCTGCCGACCATGAAATTGCGCTTCGACGCGCACGACGCCGGCGCGCGCACGGTCGCCGCCTGGCTGCAGCAGCAGGCGCAGATCAGCCGTGTGTTGCATCCGGCTTTCGCCGACTGCCCGGGACATGAACACTGGAAGCGCGATTTCACCGGTGCGGGCGGCCTGTTTTCGGTGCTGTTCGACGCGCGTTATAGCGAGGAGCAGACCGACCGTTTCGTCGACAGCCTGAAACTGTTCAAGATCGGCTATAGCTGGGGCGGCGCCAACAGCCTGTGCGTTCCTTACCGGATCCAGGCCATGCGCAAGAACTGGCAGGAGCAGGGCACGCTGGTGCGCTTCAATATCGGCCTGGAAGATCCGCAGGACCTGATTGCCGATATCGAACAGGCTTTCGCCCTGATGTAATGCGGTGCGTGGCCAGGCCACGACGGTTTCAGAAAGCAAAAAAGCCGATCCAGACCGATCGGCTTTTTTTCGCCTGCAAGTTGGGTCGGTAGTTCAGGTCAGCTGCTGAAGCATATAAACGGCAGCGCCATGATTTCCTTGCACTTGATAGCTGGCCAGGTTTTCCCTGGCCGGAGAAGGCAGTGATTCCACGGCGGCATAACCTAGCGTTTCCCAGAATGCCTGCGACTGTTGCACCGACACCAGCGCGCTCCAGCGCAAACCGTCTGCGCGCGCCTTTTCCAGTGCCGCCGCCGCCAGGGCATTGGCCGCCCGCCGGCCGCGCGCACCTGGCGCAACAGCCAGGTCATGCAGGTACAGGCAGTCGGGCGCCGCCGGAATCTTGAAGGGATGGTCCAGCGCGGTGACGGCGCCATTGCTTGAAGGGTAGCTGAACAGATAGGCGCCGGCGCCTTGCCCATGTCCTGGCCATATCCAGCAAGTAGCCGGAGCCAGGGCCAGGCGGGCGCGGAATACGGCTTCCGATTCGCACATCGGTTCCGGATAGCATTCCGCCTGGATCCGCATGACGGCAGGAATGTCGCAGTCAGACATCGCCCTGACCGCACCCTGGCTTGCCGCCGGCCGTTTTTTGCCAGATGGAATCAAGCAGGCATTGCCTTGTTGTCATTCAAATCCACTATGCCCTTGATCAGGCGATAGCCCTTCCACAGCCAGGCAATGCCCCATACAGCGAAAGCCAGCGGGATGCCAAGCACCGTCAGGAACAGGGCGCCGCCGACCACCATCCACAGCAAGTACCACCAGAACGAGCGGATTTGCCAGTTATGGTGGCTGTACACAAAGGTGTCCGCCGCATCCGAGCGTTTGACATAGTTGATGATCAGGGGGATCCAGGAAAGCGCTCCCAGGGAAAACAGCAGGCTGGCGGCGTGAAACAGGTAAAGCCACCAGGCTAGGTTCTTTTCCGAATGCAGTTTGCTATCGAAGACTAGTTCTTGTGCCATGACTGTCCTTTACGTTAAATGAGGCGCTGGATATTCCATGAATTACGCCAACAGAGGCAAGATGCCATCCAATCCGACAAAATTCAAGGCCACGCTCGCTTGCGCGCGCACCACAGGCTTGGCGCGGAAGGCTACCGACAGGCCGGCGATCTTCATCATGGCGAGGTCGTTGGCGCCGTCGCCCATGACAATCGCCTGGCTTGGCGCGATGCCCAGCTCGGCGCAAACGCGTTCGACCGTCGATTTTTTCTCCTCGGCATTGACGATGCCGCCCAGCACTTTCCCGGTCAGCTTGCCGTCGACGATTTCCAGCACGTTGGAATGGCTGTAATCGAGCCCGAGAACGGCCTTCATATGATCGGTGAAGAAAGTGAAGCCGCCCGACACCAGCAAGGTCTTGAGGCCGGCCGCCTTGACTGCCGCCAGCATGGTTTCCGCGCCTGGCGACAACTGCAGCCGTTCGTCCAGCACGCGTTGCAGCGCCGACGCATCCAGGCCTTTGAGCAGGGCCACGCGCCGGGTCAGGCTTTCATTGAACTCCAGCTCGCCGCGCATCGCCGCTTCGGTAATCGCCGAGACTTGCGGCTTCAAGCCTTGCATGTCGGCGATTTCATCGATGCATTCGATCGTGATCAGGGTCGAATCCATGTCCATCGCCAGCAACTTGAAATCATCCAGTTTCGGCGCTGCCGGCAGCCAGGCGCAGTCGATCCGGGCGCCGTAGCAGGCGGCGTCGATCAGCGTCTTCAGGCTTTCGGAATAGTCGACGCCGTCGCAACGCCAGGCATGGCGGCCGGCGCTGCTGATGTCGGTAGCGGGAACGCCGGCCAGGTTGGCGATACGGTCGATGGCGCTGCTGGTGCTACGTTCTGCGCCCAGGCTTTGCAAGATGAGATTCATGTGTCTGGTTTGGCTTCAGGAAAATTCAAATAATTGGATAACGGGGCTTATCCCGCCAGCGCTTTGATGGTGGCCTTGACCTGGATCAGGCGCGCCGCCAGGTCCGGCATGTTGACGGTGATGCGCAATTTGTCCTGGCCGTTGAGCTTGATATGGCGGTTCTTCTGGATCAGGTCGATGATGCGCATGGCGTCGATCGGCGGATTCGGCACGAACTGCAGCAGCGCGGAGTCGGTATGCGCATCGATCTTGACGATGCCTATCGATTTCGCCGCGATCCGCAAGCGATGGGTTTCGATCAAGGCCTTGGCCGGATCCGGCAGCTTGCCGAAGCGGTCGATCAATTCTTCCTGCAGGTCGTCGATCTTGTCCTGGCCGTCGCAATTGGCCAGCCGCTTGTAGATCGACAGCCGCTCGTGGACGTCGCCGCAATAATCGTTGGGCAGCAGGGCCGGCACGTGCAGGTTGATTTCGGTGGTGCTCGAAAGCGGCGCCGCCAAATCCGGCTCCTTGCCGTTCTTCAATGAGCGCACGGCTTCGTTGAGCATGTCGGAATACAGCTGGAAACCGATTTCCTGCATTTCGCCTGACTGGTTATCGCCCAGCACCTCGCCGGCGCCGCGGATTTCCAGGTCGTGCATGGCCAGGTAGAAACCGCTGCCGAGCTCTTCCATCTGCTGGATCGCATCCAGCCGGCGCTGCGCCAGCTTGGTCAGTCCCTGGACGTCATGCACCAGCAGGTAGGCGTATGCCTGGTGGTGGGAACGGCCGACGCGGCCGCGCAACTGGTGCAATTGCGCCAGGCCGAACTTGTCGGCGCGGTGCATGATGATGGTGTTGGCGGTGGGGACGTCGATACCGGTTTCGATGATGGTGGTGCACAGCAGGATGTTGAAACGCTGGGCGACGAAATCGCGCATGACTTTTTCCAGGTCGCGCTCATGCATCTGGCCGTGGGCGATGGCGATGCGCGCTTCCGGCAGCAACGCTTCCAGCATCGCCTTGCGGTTCTGGATGGTCTCGACTTCATTGTGCAGGAAATAGACCTGGCCGCCGCGCTTCAATTCGCGCAGGCAGGCTTCGCGGATCGTCGATTCGCCCTCGCTGCGGACGAAGGTCTTGATCGCCAGGCGCTTTTGCGGCGCGGTGGCGATGATCGAGAATTCGCGCAAGCCTTCCAGCGCCATGCCCAAGGTACGGGGAATCGGCGTTGCGGTCAGCGTCAAGACGTCGACTTCAGCGCGCAGCGCCTTGAGCGTTTCTTTCTGGCGCACGCCGAAGCGGTGTTCCTCGTCGATGATGACCAGCCCCAGGCGCGAAAACTTGATATCGTCGGACAGCAGTTTATGGGTGCCGATCACGATATCGAGGGTGCCGTCGGCCATGCCCTTGATCGCCTGCGTGACTTCCTTGCCGCTGCGGAAGCGCGACAGCTCCGCGATCTTTACCGGCCAGTCGGCGAAACGGTCGGCGAAGGTTTGCGCGTGCTGTTCCGCCAGCAAGGTGGTCGGCGCCAGGATCGCGACCTGCTTGCCGCCGAGCACGGCGACAAAGGCGGCGCGCAGCGCGACCTCGGTCTTGCCGAAGCCGACGTCGCCGCAGATCAGGCGATCCATCGGCTTGCCGCTGGTCATGTCCTTGATCACGGCATTGATGGCGGCAGCCTGGTCGGCGGTTTCTTCAAAGCCGAAACTTTCAGAAAAAGCCTCGTAGTCGTGCGCTGAATATTCGAACGCATGGCCTTGGCGCAAGGCGCGCCGCGCATACAGGTTCAACAGTTCGGCGGCGGTGTCGCGTACCTGTTGCGCCGCTTTGCGCTTGGCTTTTTCCCACTGGCCGGAACCGAGCGCATGCAGCGGCGCATCTTCCGGCGAGGCGCCGGAGTAGCGCGAAATCACATGCAGCTGGGATACCGGCACGTAAAGTTTGGTGTCCTTGGCGTATTCCAGGTGCAGGAATTCGGTTTCGCCTTCGCCCAGGTCCATGCTGAGCAAGCCCATGTAGCGGCCGATGCCATGGTTGACGTGCACCACCGGATCGCCGATCTTGAGCTCGGACAGGTCGCGCACCATGGACTCGACCTGGGTGACGCCTTCCTGTTTCTTCTTGCCGATGCGGCGGCCGGAGCCGGCGTACAGTTCGGTTTCCGTAATGAATGTGAATTGCGGCAGTTCAAAGCCGGCATGCAAGGGCGCCACGCCCAGCATCAATTTCTTGCGTGAACTGGCGAAATCGGCGTAACCGTCGCACAGCGCCAGCGGCAGGTCGTATTCGTTGAAATACTGCTGCAAGGTTTCGCGGCGGCCATTCGATTCGGCGCAGATCATCACGCGCCGCTCGCTTTGCAGCAGGTAGGCGCGCAAGTTGGTCAGCGGGTCGTCGATGCGGCGGTTGACGGCGATATTCGGGATGGGCGCCGACAGTTCGGAAGCGGCGTCGCTATGCTGGATTACCCAGCGGCCGTAGGGCTTGGCCAGGCTGAAAAAGTTCTCGTCGGTCAGGAACAGCGCTTCCGGCGCCAGCAAAGGGCGCTCGCGGTCCGATTTCAGGAACCTGTAGCGTGACTGGGTATCGCTCCAGAAGCGCTGGATGGCGCCGTCGATATCGCCGACCAAGGCAAACATGGCGGTTTCCGGCAGGTACTCGAACAACGTCGCGGTGTCTTCGAAAAACAGCGGCAGGTAATACTCGATGCCGGCCGAGGCGATGCCGTTGCCGATGTCCTTGTAGATCGCGGAGCGCGACGGATCGCCTTCGAACACTTCGCGCCAGCGGCTGCGGAAGGCCGAGCGCGCCGCTTCGTCCATCGGGAATTCGCGGCCCGGCAGCAGCCTGACTTCTTTCACCGGATACATCGAACGCTGGGTGTCGGCGTCGAACGTGCGTATGGTTTCGACGGCGTCGCCGAACAGGTCGAGCCGGTACGGCAGCACGGATCCCATCGGGAAAATGTCGATCAGGCCGCCGCGCACCGAATATTCGCCGGGCGACATGACCTGGTTGACATGGCTGTAGCCGGCCAGCGTCAGCTGCGATTTCAGGCGCGCTTCATCCAGCGTCTCGCCTTGCTTGAAAAAGAAGGTGTAGCCTGCCAGGAAGGATGGCGGCGCCATCTTGACCAGGGCGGTGGTGGCCGGGACCAGCAGCACGTCGCATTGGCCGCTCTGCACCTCGTACAAGGTCGCCAGCCGCTCCGACACCAGGTCCTGGTGCGGCGAGAAGGCGTCGTAGGGCAGGGTTTCCCAGTCCGGCAGCAAATGGCAGCGCAAGCCGCCGGGCTCGTCGCCGCCAGCCTGGAACCAAGGGATTTCAGTGCGCAGCCGCTGGCCGTCGGTGGCGTCGGCCACGATCACCACCAGCATCCTTTGCTGTGCCTTGAGCGCCAGCGCGGCTTGCGCCAATGCATATGCATCGGCCGAGCCGTGCAGGGCCGGCAAGACAAAACGGGATGCCGGCCTGGGCAGCAATTTTTCTAGATCAAAGGACATTGGGGCCTATTGTGCAAGCCTGCAAGCGTGTCGATAGTGGTCAAAAAAAGCCACAATACGCCTGATTTGACAGTTAAAATTCAGAGCCGCATTATAAACCACTGCCCTTAAACCGGATTCCCCCGAGATTGTGCATGAATTCATCCCGCTATTTTGCCCTGATTCCTGCCGCCGGCATCGGTGCCCGCATAGGCGCAGATATCCCTAAGCAATATATGCCGCTGGCCGGCCAGCCGATGCTGATGCATGTGCTGGACACATTTGCCGCCGCCGGCGCAATCAGCCACGTATTTGTCGTAGTCAGCGCCGATGACGGTTATATCGCTGACCTGATGGCGGCGGCGCCGCATCTGCAAGGACGGGTAACGCTGTTGTTCCACGGCGGCGCCACGCGCCGGGACTCGGTGTTGAACGGCTTGCAGGCGATCGGCGAAGAGGTTGGCGACGACGACTGGGTGCTGGTGCATGACGCCGCCCGGCCGGGCCTGACCTGCGCCCTGGTCGAGCGCCTGGTTGAAACCCTGCGCGACGACCTGGTCGGCGGTTTGCTGGCGTTGCCGGTGGTCGACACCCTGAAGCGCGGCGACCAGAACGCGCGCGTGGCGCAAACCGTGGAGCGCGCCGAACTGTGGGCGGCGCAGACGCCGCAAATGTTCCGCTACGGCCTGCTGCTGCGCGCCCTGACCCTGGCCGAAGCGGTTACCGACGAAGCCAGCGCGGTGGAGCAGCTGGGCCTGCAGCCGCGCCTGGTCGAGGGCAGTCCGCGCAATTTCAAGGTGACCTTGCCGCACGACGTGGCGCTGGCAGAGATGTTTCTAAAGGAAGAATTTTGAAGTCACCGAATTTGAAGGAGCACATATGAGCCAGCAGTTCCGCATCGGCCAGGGCTACGATTGCCACGCCTTGCAGGCTGGCCGGCCATTGATCATTGGCGGCGTGACGATTCCGCATAAAACCGGCCTGCTGGGACATTCGGATGCCGACGTGCTGCTGCACGCGGTCATCGACGCCTTGTTTGGCGCGGCGGCCCTGGGCGATATCGGCCGCCATTTTTCGGATACGGATGCGCAGTTTGCCGGCGCCGACTCGCGCAAGCTGCTGCGCGAAGCGGTGCGGCTGATAGGCGAAGCCGGCTACGTGGTCGGCAATATCGACTCGACCATCATCGCCCAGGCGCCGAAGATGGCGCCGCATATTCCGCAGATGGTGGCGCATATCGCCGCCGATTGCGGGATTGCGGTCAACCAGGTCAATGTAAAGGCCAAGACCAATGAAAAGCTGGGTTACCTGGGCAGGGAAGAAGGGATTGCGGCGGAAGCGGTAGCTTTGCTGCTTGCGCGCTAGCTCAGGTTTTTAGCTGCAGCTCGATCTGGGTAGCCAGGCCGCCGCCTTCGCGGTTGCTGACGCGCAGCTTGCCGCCGTGCTGCTTGACGATGCGGCTGACGATAGCCAGCCCGAGGCCTGAACCGTTGGCTTGCCCGCGCGCCACATCGAGCCGGGTGAACGGCCGCAGCAGGCGGTCTATCTCGCTGTCCGGCACGCCGGCGCCATGGTCGGAAATGTTCAGGATAACCTTGTCGCCGCGGATCTGGCAGCTGATGTCGACCTCAACGCAATCGTCGCCTTCTTTCTTGCCGTAGCGGCGCGAATTTTCTATCAGGTTGTTGAGCACGCGCCGGAGTTCGGTTTCATTGCCGGAAACGTGGACATTTGGCGTGATGATGGTCTGGATCCGGATGTCGGCATGGCGCGTGGCGGTTTGCACCACATTGTCGATCAGCGCGCTGAGGTCGATTTTTTCGAAGCTGCTGGTATCGGTTGGTTTTGCGTAGTGCAGGAACTGGCCGATGATGCCATCCATCTGCGCCAGGTCGGACTGCATGCCGGTGCGCGCATCGTCGGACAGGTTCGCCATTTCCACTTCCAGCAGCATGCGCGCCAGCGGCGTGCGCAAATCGTGGGAAATGCCGGCCAGGATGATCGCCCGGTCCGATTCGATGCGCTGCAGGTCGCTCACCATCTGGTTGAAACTGCGGTTGGCTTCTTCGATTTCAGTCGGGCCGGTTTCGGGCAGCGGCTCAGGCTGCAGCCCTTTGGCCACCGCGCGGGTGGCGGCGGTGAGGCGCGACAGCGGCTGGTTGATCAGGGTCGAAATGAACATCGCGCCCAGCAGCGACAGTACCAGCGCGACGCTGCCCCACTGCAGCCATTGCACGCCGGAACTGCGCTCGACCCGTTCGCTGTCGAGCATCAGCCAGTATTCGTCGCCGTCGATCTTGAAGCTGATCCAGAAGCCGTCGATGTCATTGACCTTGGATGAAAACCTGGTCTGGTTGCCGAGCCTGGCCCGGACTTCCCGTTCCAGGTCGGGCATCAGGGCGTTGTCGGGCGGCGGCTCGATCCGGTCGGTATCTTCCAGCGGATAGATCCGGATGCCTTCATTGCTGGCCAGGTCGAACAGCAGTTCGCTGCGCAGGTCCGGCGCCGAATGGGTGAGGGCGGCGCGGGTAATGGTGACGATGGAAATGATCTGCGCGGCGATCTGCTGCGCGCGCGGGCCGCGCTCGACGATCTTGAAGCTGGCGACCCAGGTCACCATGCTGACCGTGATCAGGAAGGCGATCATGAAAAAGGTCCGCCACATCAGACCGCTTTTCAGCCAGGCCAGCCGGTGCGGAGTTACCATGTGGCCGGACGTTGGCGAGGGAAGGACGATGCCGCGCAGGCTGGCATCAGCGCGGTTGGCCTTCTGGGATGAAGACATAGCCGAGCCCCCATACGGTCTGGATGTAGAGCGGGCTGGCGGGATCCGGTTCGATCAGCTTGCGCAGGCGCGAAATCTGGACATCCAGGCTGCGGTCGAATACTTCGTATTCGCGGCCGCGCGCCAGTTCCATCAGCTTCTCGCGCGACAGCGGCTGCCGCGCGTGCCGCGCAAACACCTTGAGCACCGAGAATTCGCCGGTGGTGAGCGGGATCGATTCGCCGTTCTTTTTCAGCGTGCGTGTGCCGAGGTCAAGGATGAATTCGCCGAACTCGAAAGACTGCGGCGTTTCCGACGGCGCGCCCGGCAACTCGTCCGGCCCTTTGCGGCGCAGCACCGCGCCGATGCGCGCCACCAGCTCGCGCGGGTTGAACGGTTTGGGCAGGTAGTCGTCGGCGCCCATTTCCAGCCCGACGATGCGATCCACATCTTCGCCTTTAGCGGTCAGCATGATGATCGGCGTCTGGTCGCCGGCGCCGCGCAGGCGGCGGCAGATCGCCAGGCCGTCTTCGCCCGGCAGCATCAGGTCCAGCACCAGCAGGTCGTAACGCTCGCGTATCCACAGCTTGTTCATGGCCTGCGCGTTCTCCGCGGTGACTACCTGGAAGCCTTGTTCCGTCAGGTATCGTCGCAGCAGGTCGCGCAACCGGATGTCGTCGTCGACCACCAGGATTTTATGTTGATGGGCGCTGCTTGTTTGGTTTGAGGTGTTGATCGTATTCATGGTCATATGGTAACGTCAGAGTGCGCATCAAAAATACAGTTAAGACCCATGGATTACAAAGTGTTACACACTTTACTAAAAACGTCTTATGCCGGTTCATAGGGAAGCTTACACTTAATTCGTGATGATTAAGCCTTAACCGTAGTCCTGAATTCACAGAAGAAGTCCATATGATGACGATGTTCCGGAAAATCAGTGTCTGTTTATTGTTGCTGTCGGCAATGATGAGCGCCTCTGCACGTTCCGACCGTATGCCTGACGACCGCGGCGGCGACCGTCGCGCGCCGCCTCCTTCGCAGTATGAACCGCGGCGCGGCCAGGCGCCGGATGAGCAATGGCAGAATCGCGGACGCGGCTCGGATCCTAATGAGGGACGCGGCCGGATGTCGCCGGACGAGCGGCGCGCCTTGCGCCAGCAGATCGACAGGGCCGGCCGGGATATTTATCCGCAGCGGCGCTGATATCGGCAAACAGGAAATGCCAGCTTGATTGCGCAGGGAACCGGTGATGAAGATCGCCGGTTTTTTTATTGGGTGCTGCTTTTCTAAAATGGGGGGGGGGCAGGGGATGGGAATGTCTGACGCAGTTTTGCGGGCAAATGAATGCCGGAGACGTAAACCAGAAAGGGGTTGCAAGATTTCTCTTGCAACCCCTCGTAATACTGGTGCGGCTGGCAGGAATCGAACCCACGACCCCTTGGTTCGTAGCCAAGTACTCTATCCAGCTGAGCTACAGCCGCGAAAAACAAAATTATATATTAGCTTTGTTAATTTTGGAAGAGGGAAATATCGTAAAACCTGATATTTCTTCTCGCTTACAGAGGTAAAACACTTTTTCTGCTTGCTCTCAACCAAGTCCGCTACTATGCCACAGACATTGTGTAATGGGAAGCTTTATTTGTGTTTTAGCTCAGGCTTTTTTGATCCTCTTTACTCCTTGTGCCAGAGGGCGCAGCCGATTTCATCGAATGATATAATCAAACAATAATCATTATCATTTATATTGCGAAAGGTTGATTACATGAGTGTGAAATTGCTTACGGCGGCCGCGCTTGTTTCTCTTGGGTTTGCCGGCGCCGCAATGGCAGCCGAATATCCGATCGGCAAGCAGCAGATCATGAATGGCCTGGAGATCGCTGCTGTTTACCTGCAGCCGATCAAGATGGAGCCGGAAGGCATGATGCGCAAGGCGGAACTGTCTGACATCCACGTCGAAGCCGATATCCGCGCCGTCAAAGATAATCCGAACGGTTTTGCCGAAGGCGACTGGATGCCGAACCTGGTGATCTCCTACGAATTCACCAAGGCCGGTTCGAACCAGGTGATCAAGGGCGACATGATGCCGATGGTGGCCAGCGACGGTCCGCACTACGGCGATAACGTCAAGCTGGCAGGGCCGGGAAAATACACATTGAAAATGATCATTTCGCCGCCGTCGGCTAATGCCAGCGCGCATTTCGGCCGCCACGTGGACAAGGAAACCGGCGTCGGCGCCTGGTTCAAGCCGTTCACCGTGGTCAACGAATTCACCTTCGCCGGCGTCGGTAAAAAGGGCGGATATTAATGCAGGAGAAATGCGCACCCATGAAATTCTTGTCGCAGGCCGCGGCCAACATGGCGGGCAAAACACGCGGCTTATTGGGCGTCGGCCTGCTGCTGGCGGCAACGGTTTCGTTGGCTGCCGATCTGCCGACCTTCAAGCTGGAAATGAAGGACGGCGTCCTGAATCCGGCGCGGATCGCGGTTCCTGCCGGCCAGAAGATAAAAATCGAGATCCACAACACCGGGCAGTCGGCGGTGGAGTTTGAAAGCGTCCAGCTGCGCAAGGAAAAAGTGCTGGCGCCGGGCGCGCAGTCGTTCGTGGTGATTGCCCCGCTGCAGCCGGGCGAATACAAGTTCTTCGACGACTTCCATACGCAGGCGCAGGGTGCGATTGTCGCTAAATAAGAGGCCGCCGGCGGCGGTTGCAATAGTTTGATGGAGTAACAAGCGATGGGTCAGGTTTTGTTCATAGTCTGGCGCGAGAGCGTCGAGGCTTTGCTGGTAGTCGGTATCTTGCACGCGTGGCTGAAGAACGGCGGCGATGCTGCGCGCCGCGGCTTGCCGTATCTGTGGAGCGGCGTCGGCGTCGGCGTCCTCGGCGCGATCGGCCTGGGCGCGGCGCTGCTGGGTTTCAGCGAACTGCTGTCGGGCGACGCCCAGGATTACTTCCAGATCGTCATGGTGATCCTGGCCGCGATACTGATCGTGCAGATGGTGTTCTGGATGCGCAAGCACGGCCGCACGCTCAAGCGCGAAATGGAAACCTCGCTCAGCGCCAACCTGCAAAGCGCCAACTGGTGGGGCGTATTCGCGCTGGCGGCTTTGGCGATCGCGCGCGAGGGCAGCGAAACCGTGATATTTCTTTACGGACTGGGCCTGGCGGACAAGGGCGATTCAGCCGGCGCGATGGTGCTGGCGGCGGCGCTCGGTTTTGCGCTGGCGTTCCTGACCTTCTATCTGCTGCAGCTCGGCGGCAAGATTTTCTCCTGGCGCCGTTTCTTCCAGGTCACTGAAATCATCTTGCTGTTCCTCGCCGCAGGCCTGCTGCTGACCGGCGTCGAACGCCTGATGTCGCTGGATATCATCCCGACGCTGGTCGATCCCGTCTGGGACAGTTCGCGCCTGCTCGACGACACCACATCATTCGGCAACCTGGTTTCCACGCTGACCGGCTATCGCGCGCAGCCTGCGCTGATGAGCTTGCTGGTGTACGTGGCATATTGGGTGTGCGTATTGTTATTCCTTAAACGAGCCAGGCCGCAGCCGATCCCAGCTAAATAAACCGATGAATACTTGTGCCATTCCTCAAACGCAAACACGCCTCTCCCGCACCGCTGACTGGATGCGGGACCATGCGAAACTGATTCGCTGGGTGCAGTGGGGGATTGTGCTGGTGTACGGTTTCCTGATCCTGGTGCCGATCTTCTTGCCGTTGCCCGACGAGACCGCGCACATCTGGTCGAACTTGACCCTGGTCGCGCAATTTGCTTTCTGGGGCATCTGGTGGCCGTTTGTGCTGATCAGCATGGTGCTGATGGGGCGGGTCTGGTGCGGCGTGCTGTGCCCGGAAGGCGCGCTGACCGAGTTCGCCAGCCGCCATGGGCTCGGCAAAGCCATCCCGCACTGGATGCGCTGGGGCGGCTGGCCATTCGTGGCGTTTGCGCTGACTACCATCTACGGCCAGATGGTGAGCGTGTATCAATATCCTAAAGCGGTGCTGCTGGTGCTGGGCGGTTCTACCGCCGGCGCCATCGTGGTGGGCTACCTGTATGGCCGCGACAAGCGCGTCTGGTGCAAATACCTGTGTCCGGTGAACGGCGTGTTCGGCCTGCTGGCCAAGCTGGCGCCGTTTCACTATAAAGTCAATGAAACCGCCTGGCGCGCTTCCTACGGCACCCATAGCCACACGCAAGGACGCACCGTGATCCCTGTTAATTGCGCGCCGCTGGTGCCGCTGCGGGCCATGAAGGGCGCTTCCGACTGCCATATGTGCGGCCGTTGCAGCGGCCACCGCGACGCCATCGAACTGACCTGGCGCGCGCCGACCGAGGAAATCGTCGCGCATGGCGAACAGCATAACAACCTGTGGGAAAGCGCCCTGGCCTTGTACGGCCTGATGGGGATCGCCATCGGCGCCTTCCACTGGTCGGCCAGCCCTTGGTTTGTGCAGGTCAAGCAAGCCATTGCGACCTGGCTGATCGACCGCGACATCATGTGGCCTTTCGATACCAGTGCGCCGTGGTGGGTGTTCACCAATTATCCGGCGCAGAACGATGTCTTCAGCTGGCTCGACGGCAGCCTGGTGGTCGCCTATATCCTCACCACCGGCCTGGTGCTTGGCACCGCGCTCACAGTATTGTTCGCGCTGGGCAGCCGTGCGCTTGGCAACTGGGACCGCAAGCGTTTCAACCACCTGGTGCAGTCCACCATCCCGCTGGCCGGCTGCGGCGTATTCGTCGGCTTGTCGGCCACTACCGTCAGCCTGCTGCGCGGCGAACACTTGCCGGTATTCTGGGCCAACGACTTGCGCGCCATCCTCCTGATCGCGACCACCTTGTGGAGCGTCTGGCTGGCCTGGCGCGTCACCGGCCGTTATACGGCTTCGCCGGTGCGCCGCCTGGCGAGCATGGCGCCGGTGATCGCTGGCCTGGCGCTGGTCAACTTTGCCTGGCTGCTGATGTTCTGGTTGTGGTGAATTCCCATCATTTGCCGGAATTTTGTCACGTACTGATCGATGGGCAGGTGGTTAGTGCGTAAAATGAGGGTTGTTGTCCCGTCTATATTTATCTTGCCGTTCCCCTCCACAGGGGTACGGCGACGGCGGCGGGGAAGCTTTCTTCAACTCTACGCGACTCTGCGTTTCTTATCATGGTCCGCCCACGCTTTTTACCCGACAACTTCACGTTGTTGCTGGTTACCACGGTTCTTGTCGCCAGTCTTTTCCCGGCCAAGGGCCAGGTCGCGGTCTCTTTCAACCTGATTACCACGCTGGCCATCGGCCTGCTGTTTTTCCTGCACGGCGCCAAGCTGTCGCGCGAAGCGGTGGTGCAAGGGGCGCTGCACTGGCGCTTGCACTTGACGGTGCTGCTGGCCACTTTTGCACTGTTTCCGCTGCTCGGGCTGGTGTTCAAGCCGCTGCTGCTGCCGCTGGTGACGCCTGACTTGTATCTCGGGATCCTGTTCCTGTGCACCTTGCCGTCCACTGTGCAATCCTCGATCGCCTTTACCTCGGTGGCGCGCGGCAATGTGCCGGCCGCCGTGTGCAGTGCATCCGCGTCCAACCTGCTTGGCATTTTCCTGACTCCGGTGCTGGTCGGCCTGCTGGTGGTGACGCACAGCCAGGGCAAGGGTTCTTTCGATTCGATCCTGAATATCGTGATGCAGCTGCTGCTGCCATTTGTCGCCGGCCAGATCGCCCGCCGCTGGATCTGCAAATGGCTGGACAAGCACAAGATCATCCTGAAGATGGTGGACCAGGGCTCGATCCTGCTGGTGGTCTACACTGCCTTCAGCGAGGCCGTGGTGCAGGGGCTGTGGCATGAGCTGCCGCCGCTGTCGCTGGTCGGCCTGATGCTGGTGGTGATGCTGCTGCTGTTCGTGATGCTGACCATCGCCACGCTGGCCAGCCGCCGCCTGGGCTTCAACAAGGAGGACGAAATCACGATCGTGTTCTGCGGTTCCAAGAAAAGCCTGGCGAGCGGCGTGCCGATGGCGAAAGTCTTGTTTGCCGGGCACACCGTCGGCATGATCGTCTTGCCTTTGATGCTGTTCCACCAGGTCCAGCTGATGGTGTGCGCGGTGCTGGCGAAACGCTATGCTGCGCGTCCGGTTGAAATCGGCGCCGGCGGCCCGGCGCCGGTCTGGTCTGATGTCAGCCCCGAGGACTGAGGCTGCTTTTATTCAGGGGGCTGGATTAGGCTGGCGCACGTGGATTGCTTCGATCTCGCGCAAGATATCGTCATTCAGCGTGAGGTTGACGCTGTCGAGATTGCTTTGCAATTGTCCTAGCGTGGTGGCGCCGATGATATTGCTGGTCAGGAAACCGCGGCTGTTGACGAACGCCAGCGCCATCTGTGCCGGATCCAATCCGTGTTTTTTTGCCAGCGCAACGTAGTCGCCGACCACCCGGTTGACTTGCGGATTGGTATAGCGGCTGAAACGTTCAAACAAAGTCAGGCGGCCGCCGGCGGGCCGCGCCCCGTCCAGGTATTTTCCCGAAAGTACGCCAAAAGCCAGCGGCGAATACGCCAGCAGCCCGACCTGTTCACGGAACGCAAATTCCGAATGGCCGATTTCAAACGTGCGGTTGAGCAGGCTGTACGGATTCTGGATGCTGGCCACGCGCGGCAAATCGAATTTCTCCGAAGCCCGCAGAAACTCTGAAATACCCCATGGCGTTTCGTTCGAAATCCCGATTTGGCGCACTTTGCCGGCCTTGATGAAGTCCGCCAGGATGGCCAGCGTTTCTTCGATCGGCACTGTATCTTCGTCTGGAATATGGTTGTAGTTCAGGGTGCCGAAACAATTCACGCTGCGGTCCGGCCAATGCAGCTGGTACAGGTCGACGTAATCCGTTTGCAGGCGTTCCAGGCTGCCGTGCAGGGCTTCTGTCAATCCCTTGCGGTCGAAATTGTTGATGCCGCCGCGCACATGGCGCGGGTTGTGCGGCTTGCGCGCCGGGCCGGTAGCCTTGGTGGCGATCATGACTTCGCTGCGCTTGCCGGATTTTTTCAGCCAGCTGCCGATATAACGTTCGGTCGAACCCTGGGTCTCGGCACGCGGCGGCACCGGATACATTTCAGCGGTGTCGATCAGGTTGACGCCATGCGCCAGCGCCAGGTCGATCTGCGCATGCGCTTCTGCTTCCGAATTTTGTTCGCCCCAGGTCATGGTGCCGAGCGTAATCAGGCTGACCTTGAGCTTGCTGTGTCCGAGTTCACGATATTGCATTGTCGCTTCCTTTGCGGCGGGCGCTAAAAATTGGTGATGACGATATGACGACCAGGACCGCCGGTGTGCGGCAGCCGCCGATCCACGCCTGGGTGCAGGGGAATTGCCGCGTGCTGCCGAGGGCTAAGAGTATAGCTGGATCGCCGTTTCGCTGCAGGCCGCGGCTGCCCGCAGTCAAGTAGCTGTTGGGGTTGCCGGCGACGGCGGGTGGTTCGGCGGATTCGGGGCCGCAGCCGGACTGGCCAGTTTGTCGAGGCCGAACAGGGTGGGGAACAAGCGTATCCACAGCAGCACCACGACCACCGTGCCGACGCCGCCCAGCAGCACCGCCGGCACCGGTCCCAGCCATGCCGCGGTGACGCCGGATTCGAATTCGCCCAGCTGGTTGGAAGTACCGATGAAAACCGAATTGACGGCGCTGACGCGGCCGCGCATATGGTCCGGCGTTTCCAGCTGCACGAAAGAAGAACGCACCACCACGCTGATCATGTCGGAAGCGCCGAGCACAACCAGCGCCGCCAGCGACAAGACGAACGAACGGGACAGGGCAAACACGATAGTCGCCAGGCCAAACACGGCAACCGCAATGAACATGCTGCGGCCGACACGCCGGCTCAGCGGCCGCCGCGCCAGGAAGATCGCCGTCGACAGCGCTCCCACCGCCGGCGCCGAGCGCAGCAGGCCGAGGCCGAGCGGGCCGGTGGCGAGGATGTCATGCGCATAGATCGGCAGCAAGGCGGTGGCGCCGCCCAGCAGCACAGCGAACAAGTCGAGCGATATGGCGCCGAGGATCGCAGGCCGGCTCTTGATGAATGCAATCCCCGCCAGCAATGAACTGAGGGTGGCCGGTTCGCGCCGCGGCAACGCGCTTTCGATCCGGATCAGCGACACCAGCAGGCTGGCGCCGATGAACAGTGCGCTGCTGGTGGTGTACACCGCGCTTGGCCCCAGCACATAAATGAAGCCGCCCAACGCCGGGCCGATGATCACCGCCGTTTGCGTGGCCGATGCGGCCCAGGCGACAGCGCGCGGCAGCAGGCGCGCAGGCACCAGGCCGGGCACTAGCGCCTGCAATGTCGGCGATTCAAAGGCATGGGTAGCGCCGATCACAAACACGATGGCGAAGATGGCCTCCTTGTCGAGCCAGCCGTAGATGCTGCCGATGGCCAGCGCCGCCGCGGCCACGCCCTTGATGAACAGGCAGATGCGGGCGATCTTGCGGCGGTCGTAGCGGTCGGCGACATGGCCGACCAGCAACGCCAGGAACAACGCCGGCAGGAATTGCACCAGGCCCACCATGCCAAGATCAAAAGCGCTATGCGTGAGTTGATAGACTTGCCAGCCGACGGCGACGATCTGCATCTGGTTGGCGATGGTGGAGGCAACGCGCGCGCCCCAGAACAGCGTAAACGGGCGATGGCTCAGAACGGATTCGGATACGGGACTGGCAGGGGCGGGGGCGGTCATGTGGCGTAGGAAAATCGGGGCAAGGCCATAGAATATGCTTTTCCCATAAAAAAAACCGCTATCTGCAGCGGCTTTTTTTCATGCGTGTGGCTTATTCGGGATGGAACTGGTGAGCGAACGTAAATTCGTCGGTACGCGGCGTGTATTTGAGGCCCTTGCGCAGCGCCCATGTCGCGTACTGGTGATATAGCGGGATCAGTGCGTAATCGTTGAGCGCCACCACGGCACCCTGGCGCGCGAAATCCTCGCGCTGTTTCTGGTCGACCGAACCCAACGACGATTGCACCAGCTGGTCCAGTTTCGGATTGGTGTATTTGCCCCAGTTCCATGAACCCCAGCCGGTATCCGGATTGGTGGTGCCGAGCAGGGTGCGCAAACCGAAATCGCCGGCCAGCGTGCCCCAGCCCAGCAGGGCGGCGCTGTACTCGCCGGCGCGCGCCTTGCCGAAGTAGACGGCCAGCGGCAGCGTCTCGACCTTGGCCTGGATCCCGACCCGGTTCAGGAATTGGGCAACAGTCTGCACTACACGCTCATCGTTGATGTAGCGGTTGTTCGGGCCATGCAGCGTAATCCCGAAACCGTTGGGATATCCGGCCGCCGCCAGCAGTTTCTTGGCGCCTTCAGGATCGTATTTTTCCACTTTCAGCGTGTCGGCATAACCCAGGATGCCGGGCGCGATGATGTTCGATGCCGGCACCGCCAGTCCTTCCAGGGTGCGGTCAACCAAAGCCTGGCGGTTGATGGCCTTGGAAATCGCCTGGCGCACGCGCGCGTCTTTCAGCGGATTCTTGTCCAGCGGTTTGCCGGCCTTGTCGGTAATGTCCGGCGATTTGTCGCGCGACTGGTCCAGGGTCCAGAAGATAGTGCGCCAGGAAATCTTTTGCGCCAGCTTGAACTGCGGGTTGGCTTTCAGCTTGGCGAGGTCGGCTGGCGGCACGTTTTCGATGGCGTCGACTTCACCTGCAAGCAAGGCGGCCAGGCGGGCGCCGTCGGAGGTCAGGATGCGGAAGGTGACCTTGTCCCAGGCCGCTTTCTCGCCCCAGTAAGCATCGTTGCGCACCAGCTCGATACGGTCGCCGCGCTTGAAGCCGGCGAACTTGAAGGGGCCGGTGCCGACCAGCGCCTTGCCGCTGTTGAAATCGTCGGTGGTGGCGTTTTGCGCGGCTTTCTTGGAAACGATGAAGATGGTGCTGACATCCAGCGCCAGCGGCCCGTAAGGCGTGGCGGTCTTGAGGCGGACGGTATAGGGATCGACGGCCTGTTTGCTGACGATCTGTTTGGTGTAGCTGGTAAACGGCCCAGGGCTGTTGGTCAGCGTCGCGGGGCGGTCCAGCGAAAATACAACATCTTCCGCGGTCAGTTCGGAGCCGTCGCTGAATTTGACGCCGTGGCGCAGCTTGAATTCCCAGGTGAGTGGATCAATTGCCGTCCAGGAAGTAGCCAGGCCCGGAATCAGGCGGCCATTCGGGTCGACATTGACCAGCGCGTCGAACAGGTGCGACGACAGCGAGATGTTCGGCGCAATATTGTTGAAGTGGGGGTCGAGGGTCGAGACATCGGCAAACAGGCCGATTTTCAGGTCTGCAGCTTGGCTGGGCGCGGCGCTGAGCGCTATCGAGGCCAATGCGCCAAGGCCGGCAAAAGCCAGGCTCAGTATTTTCTTTCTTGAAAGCTGGAACATGCGATCTCCCAATCGTGATGAATAAGGCAAAAGCTAATTCTATGGGCGCTCACATAATTATCAAAACACAATAATTGCTTCCTGTTATGTGTTTTAGTTATATAGGGTAAAATGGGCCTTCCGAATCGCTGGCCGGGAATGGCAGATTGCGCAATCAAAAACGCAACTCTTTCCCTCGACGCAACTTTTATTTACGCCCCCGGTGTTTTAAATAAAATTATCGGTTATAATGCGACATCGTTTAAGATTCGAGCTAGTAGTGCAGTATTAGTCTGTCATTTCTTTCTTGCTTCAAACGATCTAACGGGCGACAGCCCAACTTAACTGAAATAGGAAATGTAATGGCAACTGGTATCGTAAAGTGGTTCAATGATTCGAAGGGTTTTGGTTTTATTACTCCTGACGAAGGTGGTGAAGATCTGTTCGCGCACTTCTCCGCAATCAATTCTTCCGGCTTCAAGTCGCTGCAAGAGAACCAACGTGTTTCTTTCGAAGTTACTGCCGGCCCAAAGGGCAAGCAAGCTTCGAACATCCAAGCTATCTAATATTAGATACGGCTTACTCAGTTGAAATAAACTGAGCATCGCAAAAATCCCTGGCTTGCCGGGGATTTTTTTCGTCTGTAGCAAACGCAGCGGCGACTATATAAAAGCGGAAAGACGCACCTTGTCAGGAAGCTGTAAGGGTGGCCTGAAATGCTGGGGTCGTCTGTATACCAGATGGCGGATATTGCAGTATGCTGGATCACCTTTTACTTAAGACAGCGCATTGGCGTCCATGCCGGTGCCCATCAATATAAAAACACGGAGGAGACGACATGAATACAATAATCAAAACATGTGTGGCAGCGGCATTGGTCAGCTGGTCGCTGGCGGCAGGAGCGGCAGAGCCGATCAAGATCGGCGTCACGGGACCATTTACCGGCGGCTCCGCGCCGATGGGCGTATCGATGCGCGACGGCGTCAAGCTGGCGGTGGCGGACATCAACGCCAAGGGCGGCGTGCTGGGACGGCAGCTGCAGCTGGTCGAGCGCGACGATGAAGCCAAGAATGAACGCGGAGTCCAGGTCGCCCAGGAACTGATCAACAAGGAAAAAGTGGTCGGCACGGTCGGCTTCATCAACACCGGCGTCGCCCTGGCGTCGCAGCGCTTCTACCAGGAAGCCAAGATCCCGGTCATAAACAACGTCGCCACCGGCAGCATCATCACCAAGCAGTTCGTGGCGCCGGAACAGAAAGATAACTACATATTCCGCACCTCGGCCAACGACACCATCCAGTCGGCGATGATCGTCGACGAAGCCGTAGTGCGTCAAAAACACACCAAGGTGGCAATCCTGGCGGACTCCACCAATTACGGCCAGCTCGGCCGTGAAGACCTGGAACGCGCCTTGGCCGCCAAGGGCATCAAACCGGTCGCCGTTGAAAAATACAACCTGAAAGATGTGGACATGACGGCGCAGCTGCTGAAGGCCAAGCAGGGCGGCGCCGAGGTGGTGCTGACTTACGGCATCGGCCCGGAGCTGGCGCAGATCGCCAACGGCATGGAAAAGCTCAACTGGAAAGTGCCCCTCATCGGCAGCTGGACCTTGTCGATGGGGAATTTCATCGACAACGCCGGCAAGAACGGCGACGGCGCGCGCATGCCGCAAACCTTCATCCAGGATGGCAGTACAGCCAAGCGCAAAGCCTTCATCGAAGCCTATCAGAAAACCTACAAGATCGACCGCATGCCGTCCCCTGTGTCAGCTGCGCAAGGCTATGACTCGCTCTACCTGCTGGCGGCGGCAATCAAGCAGGCTGGCAGCACCGACGGCGTCAAGGTGCGTGAAGCGCTGGAAAACCTGAACGGCACCGTGGAAGGCGTGGTCACCAACTACACCAAGCCGTATAGCCACGACGACCATGAAGCGATCAAGCCAAATATGGTGGTGATCGGCGAAGTCAAGAATGGCCGGGTGGTATTGGCCAAGTGATAGGAAGCCGGAGCGCAGCACTGCCGCGTTCCGGCGACACATCCGTTTAAGCGACATCGGTCCAGCCTGAGCAGGTCTACAGGCTGGATTTGTTTCGTCAAACGGCAGCGTTACTTTGCCATTTGTCTCTTGGGTCCATATCATGGAAATTCTGCTGCAACTCGTCTTCAGCGGCATCGCGCTAGGCATGATCTACGCGGTGATCGCTTTCGGTTATCAACTCACGTTCGCCACTTCCGGCACCCTCAACTTCGGCCAGGGCGAAGCGCTCATGCTGGGCGCGCTGGTAGGCCTCAGCCTGGTCGGCAATATCCATGGCGGCCCTTACCTGAACTACTGGCTGATGATCCCGGTGGTGATCGTGTTCGGCGCGCTGCAAGGCGTGGTGGTCGAATGGATAGGGGTGCGCCCGGCGCTCAAGATCAAATCGGAATTCGGCTGGATCATGTCGACCATCGCGCTGGCGATCATCTTCAAGAACGTCGCTGAAAACATCTGGGGCAAGGACGACCTGACTTTCCCGTCGCCCTTGTCGTCGACGCCGTTCCAGGTATTCGGCGCCAACGTCCAGCCGATGCAGGTGGTGGTGGTGCTGGGCGCGCTGGCGATGATGCTGGCGGTCGAGTTCTTCAACCGCAAATCGATTTACGGCAAGGCGGTGGTGGCGACCTCCAACGACCGCGATGCGGCCGGCCTGATGGGCATCAACACCAGCATGGTGATTACATTTTCCTACGCATTGTCGTCGGCCACGGCAGCGTTTGCCGGCGTGCTGGTGGCGCCGCTGACCTTGACCGGCGCCACGATGGGTGCGGCGCTCGGCCTGAAGGCTTTTGCGGTGGCGATCATCGGCGGCCTGACTTCGGGCATGGGGGCGGTCGTCGGCGGCCTGATCCTGGGCATCGCCGAGACGCTGACCGGATTCTATATCTCCACCGGCTACAAGGAAGTGCCGGGGCTGCTGTTGCTGCTGCTGGTGCTGGCTGTCAAGCCGGCCGGCCTGTTCGGCAAGACCGCCATCAAGAAGGTGTGAATATGAATAAAAAAATATTTGCACTGGCTATCGCCGGCATCCTGGTGCTGCTGGCGTTTCCCCAGGTTTTTCCGAATCCGTATTACATCCACCTGGCTGAAACCATCCTGATCTACGCCATCCTGCTGTTCGGGCTGGACATCGTGGTCGGCTACACCGGCCAGGTTTCGCTGGGACATGCCGGCCTGTTCGGCATCGGTTCCTACACGACCGGCGTGCTGGTGTTCAAGCTCGGCTGGCCGTTCCTGGTTGCAGCCCCGGCCAGCCTGGCGGTGACCGCCATCTTCGGCGCCGTCCTGGCGCTGCCCGCGCTGCGGGTGACGGGGCCTTACCTGGCCATGGTCACGCTGGCGTTCGGCACCATCATCCAGATACTGATCAATGAGATGAGCTTCCTGACGGAAGGGCCGATGGGGATCAAGCTGAACAAGCCGAGCTTCTTCGGCCATCGCCTCGACGAGGTGGAGTATTTTTACCTGGTGGCGGCGCTGATGGTGTTGGCGCTGATCGTCGTGCACCGGATCCTCAAGTCGCACCTGGGGCGCGCCTTCCAGGCGCTGCGCGACAGTCCGATCGCTTCCGATTGCATGGGGGTTTCGGTGTATCGCTACAAAGTGTACGCGTTTGTGATCAGCGCTGCGCTGGCGGGCCTGGCGGGCAGCCTGTATGCGTATTCGGAGGAATACATTTCGCCGAATACCTATAACTTCGAGCTGACCATCCTGTTCCTGCTGGCGGTCATCATGGGCGGTCGCAAGAGCCGCACCGGCTCGTTGATCGGGGCCTTGATCGTGGTCATGCTGCCGAGCCTGCTGGCGGATATCGAACTGTTCCGCCAGATCGCCACGGCTGCTGCCGTGATCGCAGTGCTGGCGACCGCTTTCCTGCTCTGGAAAAAGCGCAAGACCTTGCGCGAAGTGGCGGTGCCGGTGGTGGCGACGGTCGGCATGGCGGTGTTTTCCTATAAGCTGGAAAACATCACCGACTGGCGTTTGACGGTGTTCGGACTGATGACGCTGTTTGTCGTGTATTACCTGCAGGACGGCATCGTCGGTTTTGCCCGCAGCTTGCTGGGCCAGAGGATACCGTCCCGCGGCGAGCCGGCCAGCGTGGCCGCCAGTCCCGAGCAGGAGTGGGCTTCGGCCGGCGGCAGCGTTGCAGCCGGCGCTACCTTGCTGAGCGGCCAGCAAATATTGATGCAGTTCGGCGGCCTCAAGGCGCTCAACGATGTCAACCTCGATATCGTCAAAGGCAGCGTGCATGGCTTGATCGGGCCGAACGGTTCGGGCAAGAGCACCATGATGAATGTGCTGACCGGCATCTACAAGCCGACGGCCGGCAAGGTCGAATTCAACGGCAAGACCATTTCCGGTTCGACGCCGGCGGCCATAGCGCTGGGTGGCGTTGCCCGCACTTTCCAGAACGTGCAGCTGTTCGGTGAAATGACCGCTACTGAAAACGTGCTGGTCGGCCTGCACCACACCTTCCGCAGCAATGTGCTGGACGTGATCTTCCATACCCCGCGGTACCGGCGCGAGGAACTGGCGGCGCGCCAGCGTGCCGCCGGCATCCTGCAGTTCGTCGGGCTGAGCGGCCTGGCGGCCGAAGAGGCGCGCAACCTGCCCTACGGCAAGCAGCGCCTGCTGGAGATCGGCCGCGCGCTCGGGCTGAATCCGGAACTGCTGCTGCTGGACGAGCCGGCGGCGGGATTGACCGCGCCCGACATCAAGGAACTGATCGCGATCATCCACAAGATCCGGCAGCACGGTATCACGATCATCCTGATCGAACATCACATGGATGTCGTCATGTCGATTTCCGATACCGTGACGGTGCTGGACTTCGGCCAGAAAATCGCCGAAGGCAAGCCGGCTTCGGTGCAAAGCGATCCCAAGGTGATTGAAGCCTATCTCGGCGGCACCGCCGGCGAAGCCGCTGACGATGCCGGCAGCGCGCCGTCCACTTCCAACGCAGCGGGGTCATAAGATGCTCACGATTTCCAATTTGCATGCAGCGTATGGCAAGGTTGAGGTATTGCACGGCATTTCGCTGGAGGTGCCGAAAGGCAAGGTAGTGACGCTGATCGGCTCCAACGGCGCCGGCAAGACCACCACCATGCGCGCCATCTCAGGCATGATCAAGGCCAAGTCCGGCAACGTCACCCTGGCCGGGGTCGACGTTACCGGCCTGCCTTCGCACAAGATAGCGCGTGCCGGCCTGGCGCATTCGCCGGAAGGGCGCCGCGTGTTCGCCACCATGAGCGTGGTCGATAACCTGCTGCTGGGCGCATTCCCGCGGTTCACCCGCTTGCGTCCGCGCGGCGACATCAAGCACGACCTGGAGCAGGCGCTGGAACTGTTTCCACGCCTGAAAGAACGCCAGGGCCAGCTGGCCGGCACCTTGTCCGGCGGCGAGCAGCAGATGCTGGCGATGGCGCGCGCGGTCATGCTCAATCCGGAAGTGATCCTGCTGGACGAGCCCTCGATGGGGCTGGCGCCGATCCTGGTGGAAGAAGTGTTCCGCATCATTTCCCGGCTCAAGGAGCAGGGCGTGACGATGCTGCTGGTCGAGCAGTTTGCCGCCGCGGCGCTGAATGTCGCCGATTACGGTTATGTGCTGGAGAATGGGCGGATTTCAGTGCACGGGCCGGCGCAGAAGCTGAAAAACGATCCTGCGGTGAAGGCAGCGTACCTGGGTGGTGGGCAGCACTGATCTGTTCTTGTTTGTTGATTTTTGGAAATTATTTGTTGCAATAAACTGCTTAACAACGATTGATTATCATCAAATAAGCACAAAGGCGGACTTGTGACCAGGGTTTAGTTTTCTACAGTGTTCCGAACGTGAGAATCTGGCAATACCGTGATGCAGCTCATGCATAAAGCGGTCAACCATGTTGTTCACTTCGGAGCATTCAAATGAAACAAGACCACACAATCAGCACCTCCAGCGGCCCCGCAAGAGGGAAATTCATCCCGTCGTCCGTACCGACAGCCGCACTGCCTGAGGAGCGGCTGCCGTTTACCATCAGGATCGTCAGCGACGAGCAGGCTTTGCAGAAGGCCGTGGGGATTCGCTATGCAGCATACAGCCGGCACCTGCCTGAGCTGGCGCAAAACCTGCTCCGGTTCGAGCAGGCCGATCTTGCGCAGGATACCATCGTGCTGCTGGCGGAATCGAAGCTGGACGGCTCGTCCTTGGGTACCATGCGTATTCAGACCAATCATTTCCGGCCGCTGGGGCTGGAGCAGTCGGTGACTTTGCCGGATTGGCTGCAAGGCCGCAGCCTGGCGGAGGCGACGCGGCTAGGCGTAACTTCCAGCCAGATCGGCAAGATCGTCAAGACATTGCTGTTCAAGGCTTATTTTTTATATTGCGTCGAGAATGCCATCGACTGGATGGTGATTACTGCACGCTCTCCTTTGGACCGGCAATATGACGCCTTGTTGTTCCAGGATGTCTTCGCGGGACCTGAATTCATCCCGATGCTCCATGTCGGCAATTTGCCGCACCGTGTCATGGCGTTCGAGGTCGCTACTGCCCGTGAACGTTGGGCTGCCGCCAAGCACCCTCTGTTTGGGCTGGTGTTTGAGATGCAGCACCCTGACCTGATTCTCGAGCAGCCCCCCAATGTGCTGGCGGATCAGTTCACATCTCCCGACAGCTTGGCGAAAGAGCGGACGGCCCTGCCGAAATAGGCGTTTAATCTGGTGTTGATGCAACTTGATATTGAGAGGGTATTATTGTTTGTTTAAAAGGAATATTGTGTCTTTTTTTACAGTACAGTAGAACCCTCTCACTCTACGGATACGATGTCTATGTGGCTATTCCATGCCGATACGTCGAAAAGCTTTAATCAAAACCTGAAGCCTCAAGACTGGGCAGTGTTTTATTTTTCGGTCGTATTGGTGCCTGTGCTGGTTATCGTGTTGACGATCATCGCCTTTGCTACGCTTAACAGTCGCTTCGGTCATAGCGATCCGAGCCCGTCGCCATTCCATGTATTGAGCGATCCCGGGCAGCGCTTGCAGCCGGCGCAGGCATTCCAGGCGCTGGCGGCAACGCCGTTGCTGGCCTACAGCAATACACAGTTGCAAGAGACGCCGTTCTGGTTTTCATTTTTGGTGCCGGCAGCCGCGGATCCGGGGCTGACCGAGGTTGAGCTGCCTTCGCGCCATGCCCAGCAGGTCAGCTGCTGGGCCGGAGCCGGCGAGCGTTTGCTCGGGACTGCTAACCGCGACCGGGTAGACGGCCAGATAAAAGCCGAAAAAACCGGATTCGTCTTGTCGCTGGCGTCCGCCGCGCTGCCGCTCAACGTGCTGTGCAAGGGAGTATTTTCCGGTCCGGCGCGCATCACGGTGCGGCAATGGACACGTCCCGATTTCGTGCAGTCGCAGAAGGAATTTTATCGCGGCATAGGCCTGATGGAAGGCGGGCTGCTGACATTGACCCTGTTCGTGCTGGTGGCGGCGCTGATCAACCGCGAATGGATGTACGTATTGTTCGCGGTCTGGCTGCTGGGGAATCTGCGCCTTGGCGCCAATGCCATGGGCTGGGATGTGCACTGGCTGATATGGACCATTCCTAACCAATGGCTGCCATGGGTGCGCAAGCTCACGTTCGCCACCTACTACATCGTCACGTTCACCTTGTTCGGCCGTCTGTTCCAGAATGAACTGAAGCAGATCGGCTATGTTTTCCTGCAAAACGTGTTGCGCTGGATGGGGCTGGCCCTGCTGGTCGCCGCCATGCTGCTGTCGTACCAGCGCTTTCTTCCGGTCTTGTGGTTCTGGACCGTGGTTGGCATCGTTATCCTGGTGTTCCTGCTGGCGCGCATCGTCTGGAAGGCGCGTACCCGGGCGGCGCTCTGGTATTGCGCGTCGATGTTCGTGGTGCTGTTTACGCGGGTCGACGAGGTGGTTGCCGCTGCGTTCGGCATCAAGACGCTGGATGAAGTGCCGAATAATGTGATCGTGGCTTTGCTGTCGAGCTTGATGGCGTCGTTTGCCTTCGCCGAACAGATGCGCGCCGGCAAGCGCGAACTGGCAATGGTCCAGGCCGAATTGCGGACCACTTATGACGTCACGCCGGTCGGCTTGTTTACCCTGGCCGCCGATGGCAGTTTCGTGCGCACCAATCCCGCCCTCGAAAAAATCCTGGGCCACGATCCCGGTGCCGAATCGGTAAAAAAATTCGATGATTATTTCGAAGTCGGCGCGCGCGAAAAATTGCTGCGTATCGGTTCCGGCAGCGGCGGCAACGAGGCGGAGTTGCGCGGCGTCGCCGACGCCAGCGGCCGCCGCAGTTTTTACCTGGTGACAGCCACTTTCGCCAACGGCCGCATCGAAGGATCGCTGCAGGATATTACCGACCGCTCCCAGGCGGTCGAGCGCTTGCGGTTTTTTGCCGAGCATGATCCGCTGACCGGCGTCCTCAACCGGCGCGGCATCGAAATCATGCTGGAGCAGGCGATCGAGCGCCAGGCCGGCGACAGGCCTCTGGCCTTGGCTTATCTTGACCTTGACCGCTTCAAGCTGATCAACGACCTGTTCGGCCACCAGTCCGGCGACGAAGTGCTGAAGCAGCTATGTTTCCGGGTGCAGCAGCTGCTGGACGGCGATTGCCATATCGGCCGCATCGGCGGCGACGAATTCATCATCCTGTTCCAGGGTGTCGAGATCGGCGCGGCAACCGCCATCTGCAGCAAGATCATCCAGAAAATCAGCTATCAGTCGTATAACATCGGCGCCCGCGCATTCCAGGTAAAGGGTTCGATAGGGCTGATTGAAGTCGATGCCGGCATGCGCGTGCAGGACGCCATCTCCGCAGCCGACCGCGCCTGCCGCGAAGCCAAGCGGGCCCATAACGAACATATCGTGGTGTACCAGAAAAATGCGCCGGTGTTCCGCGAGCGGCTGGAAGAACTGAGCCTGATCGAAAGGCTGGGCGGCGAATTCCTGCCGGCCGGCCTGTTTGTCGAGATGCAGCCGATCATGTCGCTGCGTGAACCGGAAGCCTCGCTCAATTTTGAAGTGTTGCTGCGGCTGCGCGACGCCGACAACAAGATAGTGCCGGCCACCAAGGTGATTGCGGCGGCGGAAGAAAACGGCAACATCGCCGTGATCGACCGCTGGGTCATGAGCACGGTGCTGGAGTGGCTGGCGCAGCACCAGGCGCAACTGCCGCTGACAAAATTCGTTTGCGTGAATTTGAGCGGAGCCTCGCTCAACGACGAAAAATTCATCCAGGATATTTTCGTGATCCTCGGCCGGCATCCGCAAGTGGTGCCGATGTTATGCATCGAAATCACGGAAAGCGTGGCGCTGCACGACCTGGAGCATACCAGCCGTATCATCCAGCGCTTGCAGGCGTTGGGCGCCAAGATCGCGCTGGACGATTTCGGCGCCGGCTATACCTCGTTTACCTACCTGAAGAGCTTGTCGGCCGATGCCTTGAAAATAGACGGCGCCTTCATCCAAAGCATGAACCAGCATCCCGCCAACGAGGCGATCGTTGAAGCCATCGTTGAGCTGGCGCGCAACCTGGGCATGAAGAGCATCGCCGAATGGGTGGAGGACTGCGCCATGATCGAAGCGCTGGCGAAACTGGGCGTCGACTATGTGCAAGGTTACATCGTGGCCAAGCCGCAGTCGCCGCAAGCGATACTGGAAGCGAGCTCCGCCGCCAGCTTCATCACCGATCCGGCGCTGGCGCGTTTCGTCGCGAGCCGGCGGGTCGACGGCCGGCCATCATGGGCTGAAGCAGGAGACGGCTTTCCGCCCTCGGGTTTGCATTGAGCAGCAAGATGCCGATGTTATGATTACAATTTTCATGAAGCATCTATGAACGCTGCAATTTCCGGTTTTTCCCTCGGTCTTTCGCTTATCCTCGCCATCGGCGCACAAAATGCCTTTGTCCTCAAACAGGGACTCAAGCGCGAACATGTTTTCCTGGTCTGCCTGACTTGCGCGGCTTCCGACGCCGTCTTGATATTGCTGGGCGTGATGGGCCTGGGCATCATCATCGAGCAGGCGCCATGGCTGATGCCCGTCATGCGCTACGGCGGCGCGGCTTTCCTGCTGGCGTACGGCGCCAGGAGCTTCATCGCCGCCTGGCGCTCGTCGGACGTGCTGCTGCAAGCCGCGCATGTGAAAGGAGCGCTGCTGCCGACCTTGCTGACCTGCGCTGCGCTGACCTGGCTCAATCCGCACGTCTACTTGGATACGGTGCTGCTGATCGGCTCGATCTCGACCCAGTTTCCCGGGCAAAAAGGCTTGTTCGCCGCGGGCGCGATGCTGTCGTCGTTTGTCTTCTTTTTCTCGCTGGGGTATGCCGCCGCCTGGCTCCGGCCGATCTTCGCCCGGCCGATGTCGTGGCGTGTGCTGGAAGTCGTCGTCGGCGTCACGATGTGGTTCATCGCCTACAAGCTGCTGAGCGAATAGGCTTGCCGGGCGGCCGTGCAGGTAAAATAGCGGCTGGCGCCGGGATTGCGCCATTTACTCATTACCGGACAAAGAACATCATGAGCGCGACACTGAAACACATCGTATTCTGGAAATTGAAAGAGCATGCCGAAGGCGCCGACAAGGCCAGCAACGCCTTGCAGCTGAAAGCCTTGCTGGACAGCTGCGCCGGCATCGTGCCAGGCATGCTCAAGTTCGAAGCTGCAATCGCCCAGCCCGGACTGGAGGCGACTTACGACGTCGTGCTCAATGCCGAGTTCGCCTCGGCGGCGGCACTGGAGGCTTACCAGAACCATCCGGCCCACGTGGCGATCAAGCCTTTTGTCGGCGCAGTGCGGGAAGCGCGCCAATGCATGGATTACCTGAGCTGAACGGCGGCCATGTTTCCTTCCCATGTTTTTCCTGTCGATAATCCCTTCCTGACTTACCTCGGCGTCGAGTTCGTGGCGATGGGCGAGGGCGCGGCCGAACTGGCTTTGACCTTGCAGCCGCATCACATGAACAGCTGGCAAGTGACCCACGGCGGCGTGTCGATGACCATGCTGGACGTGGTCATGGCCCTGGCCGGCCGGTCGCTCTATCCGCAGGCTGAAGCGGCGGTCACGGTGGAAATGAAAACCAGCTTCCTGCAGCCAGCCGGGCAAACCGGCGCGCGTATAGTCGCTAAAGGCCGCGCCTTTCATCGTTCCACCACCATGTGTTTTTGCGACGCCGAGCTGTGGCACGGCGAGCACCTGGTGGCGAAGGCGATGGGCACATTCAAATATCTCAGGCACCATCGCGCTGCACTGAAAATCAAGGCGGGCTGAGGCAGGCATGAACAATAAAGACATGAAAATTCATCTGACAGTGGATGTCTGGGCGGCGCAGAAAGCCGACGCCCGCGCAGTGCGTTTCGACGTCTTCGTGATTGAACAGAAAATCCCGGTCGAGCTGGAGTGGGACGAGATGGACGAACACTGCCTGCATGCCGTCGCCTATGACGCCGCCGGCCATGCCATCGGCACCGGCCGCCTGCTGCCGGACGGCCACATCGGCCGCATGGCGGTGCGTGCAGCCGGGCGCGGCAAGGGGGTAGGCGCCGCTATCTTGAAAGCCTTGATGGCGCAGGCGCGGCAGCGCGGCGATGCCGAGGTGGTGCTGAATGCCCAGACCCAGGCCGAAGCGTTTTACGGACGCTACGGGTTCAGCCGCGACGGCGAGGAATATTACGAAGCCGGGATTGCGCACATCTGCATGCGCCACGTATTTAGCTGAACCATCACCAGCTCGGCGCGTCGCTGCCCAAAGGCACGGATGGCCGGCTCCAGTGCGCTGGCGTCAGCGACAGCTTTCCTGCATGGCTCACGGCGCTCAGGCGGCCAAAGCCGGAGGCGCTGTGCTCGAGCAGATCCTGGATCTGCTCGAATTCGATGTCAGCCGTCGCCAGCCCATTCTCGATCCGGCCAAGCTGGCGCAGCCAATGGCCGGTCTGCGCCAGCGATACCCGCACATGCCAGCTGCCGCCCTCGGCGACGCGGCGCGCCAGCGCCGTGATGGCGCCGGCTGCCATCAGATAGCCGGCGGCATGGTCCAGCACCTGCATCGGCAGCGGTTTCGGTTTGTCGCTGTGCGCGGCCTGCGCTTCGGCGTGGTTGAAACCGCTGGCAGTCTGCACCAGCGAATCGAAACCGCGGCGCTCGGCCCACGGTCCGGCATGGCCATACGCCGACAGCGATACATAGACAATGCCGGGACGTTTTTTTGCCGCCGCTTCGGGGCCAAAACCCAAGGCCTCAAGGCCGCCCGGACGGTAGCCTTGCACGAAAATATCGGTGTCATGCAGCAGGCGGCTCAAGATGCGATGATCGTCGGCCTGGCGCAAGTCGAGCTGGCATGAACGTTTGCCGCGTCCGGTATCGATCACCAGCGGGCCGATCGCCGGCAGCTGCGGCGCCGTCACCAGCATGACGTCGGCGCCATGCGCGGCCAGCGTGCGGCCGCAGACCGGTCCGGCGATGATGCGGGTCAGGTCGAGCACGCGCACGCCGTCCAGCGGCCGCTGCGCGACCGGCGCCGGCAGCGCGCGCGGCGGCGCATCGCCGATCTTTTCTATGGTCAGCAGCGGCAGCGCCTGCACCGCCTGTCCTTGCGGATGGCGGTCCCATTCCTCGAACGAACGCATGGCGGTCACTACCAGGCCGGTAGCGGCCGCAGCGTCCTCGAAATCCTCCGCGCTCCAGCTTTGCAGCGCCTGCTGCACGCTCTCGACCGTATGCTGGCATTGCAGCAGCCTGAGCACGCCGTCGCGGTGATGCGGGAAATTGGTGTGCAGGCGCAGCCATTTGCCGTCGCCGCAGCGATAGGTGCCGGCGATCTTGTCCCAGATTTCGTCGCTGCGGGCATCGTTGACCCGGAAATAGCGTTCGCTCCGGAACTCGGCCGCGGCGTGGCGCATGTCGACGCTGACCTGTTGCTGCTGCTGGCTGCGCAATTGCCACAGCTGCGCCGCCGACAAGGCCGCCGCCGCAATGCTGGCCTGGGCCGCGGTGCCGACTGCGAACGACGATGGCAGCACCGGGTCGCTGCCGCTCAGCGACAGCTGCGACAGCGCACCCTGCGGCTGGCCGAGGGTGCGCCACAGCTGCTGTACGACATCAGATGGGGCCAGCGCCGCTGGCGATGCATTCGGACTGGATGGCGACAACATGTTCTGCTCCTGTATTAGCAACGCGCCGCCCCGCCGGAGATGTCAGCGCGAACAGCGGGATTCAGATGGCGATGAAGTATGCGTGTGTATTTGCGAAGAAGGGCAAAACGGCGGCGCCACTCTTTCATGCAGCATGGCGCTGCCGTTGGCCTTGATCCTGACCAGGGTCGAGGCGCGCGTGCCGTAGTCCGGAGACTGGATAAATACCGCCGACAGCACACGCTCCAGCTCGATGCCGACGCCGGTGGACGGCAAGCGGCAATCTCCGGCACGGGTGGTGTCGCTCAGCATGTCGAAGAAACAGGCGTCGGGCGCTCCCTGGCACAGCAGGCTGGCGAACTGCGCCTTGGTGCGGACCACCTTGGGCCAGCAGCCGTCCAGCGAGGCGTTCGACAGGCCGTAGATGCCGGCCGGCAGAGGCTGGCCGTTGCGGACGTCTTCTTGGTGCTTGTTCGAAAACCAGATCAGCTCCTTGCCGTCGCCGACCAGCAGGTTGAAGCCGTTGTATTTTTCCGCATCGCCGGAAATCCCGGCGATGTATTCAGCCGCCGTCTTCTGGCCGCCGAGGAAATCCGACACCAGCGTGCCGCGGGTGGGCGCATCGGTGCGCCGTTCCGCCGGCGCCCGTACATTGGTAATGGCGGCAAAGCGGCCGCTGCGGGTGATGCCGATCCAGGTGCCGCCGTCCTGCAGGTCGCGGCCGGCGTAGATGCCGGGCCGGTCTTCCCACCAGCCGGCGGGCGCGGTCGGGCGCGCATAGAATTCATCGCGGTTGGCGGCGGCTATCAGAGGGGAGCCAGGAATCACTTGCCACGCAAAAACGATCAAGCACATGATGAAATATTCACAAAAAATTCAGTATGACGGGGACCATCGATCAAGGCGGCGAGGCCATGCTCGGCAACCGCCTGATCGATAATTTTCGTAAAATCCGGCGGCACCGAAGAATACACCTCCATCCAGGTGTGATGTTCATCCTTGATTTCGGGACTGCGTTTGAGGGCGGTGGCGACCTGGTATTGCAGCGACAGCCCGGCTTGCATTTTCGCCGCCGCCAGGTCGAACTGCTGGGCATTGCCGGCGGCCACGCGGTAATAGATGTAGAGATCGGAGCTCATCATGCGCTTACGCCGGCAGTTCAGCGTCAGTGACGTCGACGATGGAATAGGGCAGCGCCTGGAACTGCAGTTGCGCGCCGCCGGTCGAACCCAGGTGGACCGTGCCGTTTTCCAGCGCGGCCAGCTTGATCTCCAGCAGGCAGCGGCTGCTGCCGGCGCTGTCGGCCTCGGCGTTGACGATCATGCCGCAGGGCTGGTCCGGATCGGCGCTGGAAAAGACTTCGGCGCCGGCGGCGATGCCGGTCGCGGCGACGCTGGCCAGCACCGCACGGCGCTTGAGCTTGCCCAGGTACTGGCTGCGCGCGACAATTTCCTGTCCCGGATAGCAGCCTTTCTTGAAATTGACGCCGCCGATTACTTCAAAATTGATCATTTGCGGCACAAACTGTTCTTGCGTCGGCAACGTGATTTGCGGTACGCCTGCCAGGATGTCGCCCAGGCGCCAGGCTGAGGCGGCAACCGGCTGCAAGCTCTTGCTCAGCTGCGGCCAGGCGGCGATTGCATGCGCCGGGCTGGCGATCCATTGATAACGCGGCGCAGGACCTGCATCGGCGACACGGATCAAAGTGCCGTGTTCGTTGTCGACCTTGGCGTAGGGTCCGGCCGGCAGGGCCGGGAACCAGGGCGCCAGCGCGGCGCCGGCGGCATTGCCGGCCAGGCCGAGGATGACCTGCGCATCGGACACGTCGGCCAGCTTGGCCTTGGCGCGCATGACAAACATCTGCAGGCGCTTCTGGATCGCCGCCTGCAAGCTGCGCGGCAGCTGCAGCAGGATGCTGTCGCCGCTCTTCCACATCAGGAAGGTTGCCAGCAAGCGTCCTTTCGGCGAGCAATAGCCGGCCAGCCGAGCTTGTCCGGCAGCAAGGTTCTGGACATCGTTGGTCAGCTGGGTGTGCAGGAAACTGGCGGCGTCTTCGCCGGTGAGCGCGATCAGGCCCAGGTCGGCCAGCGGCGCCACGAAGGAGGCGCCGGCAGCAGCCGTCGCAGGAAGCGCATCGAATGCTTGCTGCTGTGAAAAATCCAGCCAGGTGCTTGTTATTTCATTCATAAATTGTAGGCATTCCCTAAACAGCGATTATCATATTGGGTTGATTATAGAGTTGTCGCAAAAAAAGCGTTGGAGTCGGCCAATTTTGCGAGGCGCATGAAAACCATTCGGAGCGGACCGGTCTTGTTTAAAAAACTATTGTTGAGCGTGATCTTGCTGGGCGGCGCGGCCGCCGGCGGCGTGGCTTACTGGGCGCAGCAGGCGATTTTCGAAGCCGGTCCGGTGCGGCCGTTCACCATCAAGCCGGGCAGCACCCTGGCAAGTTCGGCGCAGCAGATTGACGAAGCCGGGGTGGGCGTCAATCCCCAGCTGCTGGAATTGCTGGCAAGGGCGACCGGCAAGGGCGGCAAGCTGAAAGCCGGCAGTTACGAACTGAAACCTGGCGCCACGCCGCTGCGCCTGATAACGCAGCTGGTGCGCGGCGAATTTGCGCAGGAATCGCTGACCGTGATCGAAGGCTGGACCTTCCGCCAGATGCGCCAGGCGGTAGCGGCGCAGCCAGCGCTGAAACACGACACTGCAACCCTGTCCGACGCCGAGCTGCTGGCAAAAATCACGCCCGACTTCAGCACGCCGGAAGGATTGTTCTTTCCTGACACGTATCTGTTTGCAAAAGGATCGAGCGACATGCAGGTGTACAAGCAGGCGCACGGCCTGCTGATCAAGCGCCTTAACCAGAGCTGGGAGGGGCGCGACGCTTCGCTGCCTTACAAGACGCCATATGAAGCCCTGATCATGGCTTCGATCGTGGAAAAGGAGACCGGCAGGCGCGCAGACCGCAGCACGATTGCCGGCGTATTCATCAACCGCCTCAAGATCGGCATGCTGCTGCAGACCGATCCGACCGTGATCTATGGCATGGGCGAGCAATACCAGGGCGCCATCCGCAAGCGCGACCTGACCACCGATACGCCTTACAACACCTACACCCGCGCCGGCTTGCCGCCGACGCCGATCGCCTTGCCCGGCGCGGAATCGATCAGCGCGGCGATGCACCCGGCGCAGACCGACGCCCTGTATTTTGTCGCCAGGGGCGACGGCAGCAGCCATTTCTCGAACAACCTGGGCGAACATAACCAGGCGGTCAATCAATATCAGCGATAATTGGGATATTCGATAACATTCGACAAAATTCGGCAAGATTCGCCGCTGCTCGCAGCAGCGGCAACCCAACAGACAAGGCAATGGCAAAATTCATCACATTTGAAGGCATAGACGGCGCCGGCAAGTCGACCCACATCGGTTTTGTCGCCGGCCTGCTGCGCGCACAGGGCCTGCAGGTGGTCACCACCCGCGAGCCGGGCGGCACGGCGCTGGGCGAGGCGTTGCGCGAAGTATTGCTGCATCAGAAAATGCACCTGGAAACCGAAGCGATGCTGATGTTCGCCGCCCGCCGCGAGCACCTGGCGCAAGTGATAGAGCCGGCGCTGGCGCGCGGCGACTGGGTGATTTCAGACCGCTTCACCGACGCCTCCTTCGCCTACCAGGGCGGCGGCCGGCAATTGCCGCTGGCCAAGCTGGAAGCGCTGGAGCAATGGGTGCACCCGCATTTGCAGCCGGACCTGACATTGCTGTTCGACGTGCCGCTGGAAGTAGCGCGGGCGCGCCTGGACGCAACCCGCACGCTGGACAAGTTCGAACAGGAAAAAGCCGCTTTCTTCGCTGCCACGCGCGCCGAATACCTGCGCCGCGCCGCGCAGTTTCCCGAGCGTTTCCGCGTCATCGATGCGACCCGGGCGATTGCTGAAGTCCAGCAGGAACTGACGCAAATCATTGCAAGCCTGTCAGGCCAGCAGAGCGGAAAGCAATGAGCAATTCCCTGTTTCCGTGGCAGGACGGCGTCTGGCGGCAGCTGCAGCAAATGCGCGCACGCCTGCCGCACGCGATCCTGTTCCATGGCGCCGAAGGCATAGGCAAGACCGCGTTCGCCGAGCAGTTCGCGCAGTCGCTGCTGTGCGAGCAGCCGCAGGCCGACGGCCATGCTTGCGGAACCTGCGGCTCCTGCGGCTGGTTCGTGCAGTACAACCACCCGGATTACCGGCGCGTGCGGCCGGAAATCCTGGACGGCGAGGATGCGGCCGAGGGCGATGGCGCAGAGGGCGAGGCCGGCGACGGTAAAAAGACCGCCAAGTCAGCCAAGGCGCCATCCAAGGAAATCAAGATCGACCAGATCCGCGCCTTGTCCGGCTTCATGAATATTTCCACCCACAGGCAGGGGCAGCGGGTGGTCCTGCTGTATCCGGCGGAAGCGCTGAATACCGCAGCCGCCAACGCCTTGCTGAAGACCTTGGAAGAGCCGCCGCCGAATACGGTGTTCCTGCTCAGTTCGAACAGCCTGGACCGGCTGCTGCCGACCATCTTGTCGCGCTGTCGCAAATTCGCCATGCCGCTGCCGTCGCGCGAACAGGCCATGGCCTGGCTGCGCCAGCAGGAAGTCAAGGATGCCGATGTCTGGCTGGCCGAGCAGGGCGGCGCGCCGCTGACGGCTTATGCGCAGTCGCAAAGCGAAGGACGCGAGCTGATCGATGAGTTTTTGCAGCATTTGACCAGGCCCGGCATAGACGGCGCGCTGAAATGCGCCGAGCATTTGCAGAAAACCCCGGTCGCCGAGCTGGTGGCCTGGCAGCAGCGCTGGCTGTACGATCTGTTTTCCTTTAAATTAAGCTGCACAATCCGGTATTATCCTCGTTATGAAAAGGCGCTTGCAGGATTGGCCGCCAAAGTCGAAACCGGCGCCTTGCTGCGGGCGCTGAAAAGCAGCAACGAGCGCCGCGCAATCGCAGAACACCCGTTGTCGGCGCGTCTCTTCATTGAAGACATGCTGCTGGACTACGCCGCAATGTTTGCTTGAATTTTGCTTATAGGACGAAGATGGCTGAAAACACCACAATCCCGGCTGAACCGGTCAAACTATCCCGGCCATCGGTCTTGTCGCTGGTGATCAAGGAAAAATCGGCCTTGTATGCGGCCTACATGCCGTTCCTGACCAACGGCGGCATCTTTGTGCCGACCAACAAGAGCTATCACCTGGGCGACGAGATCTACCTGATCCTGAGCCTGATGGACGACGGCACCAAATACCCGATCGCCGCCAAGGTGGCCTGGATCACGCCCAAGAACGCCAATAACAACAAGGCGCAAGGGGTAGGCGTGCATTTCCCGGACGACGACAGCGGCCAGCGCCTGCGCAAGCGGATCGAAGAAGTGCTCGGCTCGGCGCTGGGCTCAGCGCGTCCCACCCATACTTATTAAGGCTGGCGCAGCCGGCAACATCTCGATGAACCAAACGAACTACAGTTTCAGGATCGCCGGCCAGCAGGATTTGCCGGCGATCGTTGCTATCTACAACAGCACCGTCGCCTCGCGCGAAGTCACCGCCGATACCGAACCCGTCACGGTCGCCTCGCGCCAGGCCTGGTTCGACCATCACAACGCCGAGCGCCGGCCGTTGTGGGTGGTGGAACAGCAGGGCGTGGACGGCCAGCCGGCCATCCTGGGCTGGCTGTCGTATTCCGATTTCTATGGCCGCCCGGCTTATGCCGGCACCGCCGAGCTGTCGATCTATATCCATGAAGACGCGCGCGGCAAGGGCATGGGCCGCTATCTGCTGGGGCTGGCGATCGAGCGCGCCCCGAGCCTGGGCGTGCACACCTTGCTTGGTTTCGTGTTTGGTCACAACCAGCCTAGCTTGAAGCTGTTCGATGCCTTTGGCTTCGAGCGTTGGGCCAACATGCCGCGCGTCGCCACGCTGGACGGCATCGAGCGCGACCTGGTGATCCTGGGCAAGCGCGTCGCCTGATCCGTTTTAGCTGCGGGTCCGACGTCAATTCCTGCCGGTGCTAAAGTACCGGCTCTCTCTCCTATCTTGTTTTGAGTTGCTCATGTCACGCACCCTGGTCCTGGCCTCCAATAACGCCGGTAAATTGAAAGAATTCAGCTCGTTGCTGGCGCAGATCGATTTCGAGGTCCGTCCGCAAGGCGAATTCGATGTTCCGGAAGCGGAAGAGCCGTACCTGACCTTTGTCGAAAACGCCCTTGCCAAGGCGCGCCACGCCTCCCGCCTGACCGGCTTGCCGGCGCTGGCCGACGACTCCGGCGTCTGCGTCAACGCCTTGGGCGGCGCGCCCGGCGTATTGTCGGCGCGTTACGCCGGCGAACCGAAATCGGACACGGAAAACAATCGCAAGCTGGTTGCCGACCTGGCGCCGCATGCCGACAAATCGGCCTATTATTATTGTGTGCTGGTGTTCGTGCGCCATGCCGACGATCCGCAACCGGTGATCGCCGACGGCCGCTGGAACGGTGTCATCGTCGACCAGCCGCGCGGCGCCGGCGGTTTCGGCTACGACCCGTATTTCCTGCTGCCGGAGCAGGGCAAGACCGCGGCTGAATTCAGCGCCGCCGAAAAAAATGCCGTTTCGCACCGCGGCCAGGCATTGCGCGCGCTGGTAGAAAAATTACGATGATCCCGATCAAACCCATAGGCATGCCTGGACAGGCCAAGAGCCAGGCCAGCGACAAGCCGTCGGCAGCGGCCCAGGCGGCGCTGGCGTATCTGCAGCCGGGCGCGCTTAGCCTGAGCGCCTTGCCGCCGCTGTCTCTGTATATCCATTTCCCGTGGTGCGTGAAAAAATGCCCGTATTGCGATTTCAATTCGCATGAAGCCAAAGGCGGTTTTCCTGAAGAGGAGTACCTGGCGGCCTTGCGCGCCGACCTGGAAGCGGCGCTGCCGCTGATCTGGGGCCGCAAGATCTATACGATCTTTATCGGCGGCGGCACGCCAAGCCTGATGTCGGCGGCCGGGCTGGACCGCCTGATGTCGGATGTGCGCTCCCTGCTGCCGCTGGACGGCGCAGCGGAAATCACGATGGAAGCCAATCCTGGCACCTTCGAGGTGGAAAAATTCAAGTCCTACCGCAACAGCGGCATCAACCGCCTGTCTATCGGGATCCAGAGCTTCAACGGCCGCCATTTGCAGGCCCTGGGCCGGATCCACGACGACGGCGAAGCGCGCCGCGCAGTCGAGATCGCCCATGCGACTTTCGATAATTTCAATCTCGACCTGATGTATGCCTTGCCGTCGCAAACGCTGGCAGAGGCGCAGCAGGACGTGGCTACCGCCATCGGCTTTGCGCCGCCGCACCTGTCGCTCTACCACCTGACGCTGGAACCGAACACCTACTTCGCCAAGTATCCGCCGGCAGTGCCCGACGACGACGCCAGCGCCGAAATGCAAGACATGATCAGCGCCCACACCAGCGCCGCCGGCTACGGACATTACGAAGTGTCGGCCTACGCCCAGGCTGGCCGCCAGGCGCGCCACAACCTGAACTACTGGCAGTTCGGCGATTACCTCGGCATCGGCGCCGGCGCCCACTCCAAGCTGTCGTTCCCGCACCGCGTGATCCGCCAGATGCGCTACAAGCAGCCCAAGGCTTACCTGGAACACAGCCGGCTGGGCAATGTGGTGCAGGAAGAAACCGAAATCGGCCGCGACGACCTGGGTTTTGAGTTCATGCTCAATGCGCTGCGTTTGAACAACGGTTTCGAGGTGAACCTGTTCAGCGAGCGTACAGGGCTGGCGCTCAACTCGATAGAGAAATCCCTGAACCAGGCCGAAGCCAAGGGCTTGCTGTACCGCGATCACAAGATCATCCGGCCGACGGAGCTGGGGCGGCGCTTCCTGAACGATCTGCAGCAGGTGTTCTTGCTGGATTGAGCGGTTTTCCTGGCCAATTCAGGCGAATTCCAGGAAAAAGCGCGTCCGGTATCGTTAATTTTCTGCAAAATGGGTATAATGACGACCTTCCCAGGAAGTGTGGCCGAGTGGTTGAAGGCACTAGTCTTGAAAACTAGCGACGGTTTATCCCGTTCGTGAGTTCGAATCTCACCGCTTCCGCCAGATCCAAGCAAAACGGCCCTCTACGGGCCGTTTTGCTTTTCTCGCAAGTCCTTTTCCAAGCAATCGTTTCCGCATTTTTCAAATCGTTTCCGCATATTGAGGTGCGTATAGGTAGCCGTCTTTTGCGGCAGTTCATCCATAATGGCCTTGCCTGCAACTCGCAGGAAACGTTCATAGGGTAAAAATGTTGGCATTCCTGAAGATTGGCGCCTTGTTCGCTATCACTGCTTTGGCAGAAATCGTGGGCTGTTATTTGCCTTGGCTGGTAATGAAACAAGGGAAGTCAGTCTGGCTCTTGGTCCCAGCTGCTGTGTCATTAGCTCTGTTTTCCTGGCTACTCACACTGCATCCGACAGCGGCTGGCCGGACTTATGCGGCATACGGTGGGATGTACATAGCGGTCGCTTTACTGTGGCTCCGATTTGTTGATGGAATTGTGCTGAGTCGTTGGGATGTTGCCGGTGCGGGGATAGCCTTGGTAGGCATGGCTGTGATTTCTTTACAGCCACAGCTGCAATAACCGTTTTTAGGCGAATTGAGTCCATCGTGACTGACCCAATTCGGCCAGGAGCTGCCGGTTACGGATGCGACCCGAAAGCAGTCAATCAGACCCCTCAAGTGTATGCTTATGCAGCAAATCCTGATTTGCTGCTTTTCGGGGAAGTCAGGACGGCACGAAACAATATCAAGGCACTGGGGACGCGGACGGCATGCTGTCTCAGACCTTCAATCAGGGCGGCGTCATATAAGCAATACCCGTCCAGGTCAACCGCGTGCGTCGTGTCGTCCGCTCGAACAACTGCGCGGCCAAGTGGGATTCCAGTTCCTTAATAGCCCGCTACAACGGCGACTGCTCGATGTGCAATCGCTCGGCCGCACGGGCGAAGTGTAATTCTTCAGCGGCCGCGGCAAAGCAGCGCAGGTAGCAAAATTCCATATGTTCTCGTCCGTCTCCGTTGACGCGTACTGTGCTACCTAATAGCTACCGCTTCGGATTCCTGAGGTTGCCAACCGCCGCCGAGCGCCTTGAATGCCGCGACCGCCGCGCGTGCGGATTCGGTTTGCGCTTGCGCTCGCATATCGGACGCACGTAGCAAATTCTCGTCGGCTTGCAGGACTTCGATAAGGCTGACGACCCCTTTCTGGTATGCCGCAAACGAGGCCCCCCGCGCTCGACTGAGAGAATCCACACCCTGACTGAGTATGCCGGCCTGATCTTCGCGTTTTACCAGGGCCGAGAATGCGTTTTCCACGTCTTCGGTGGCGCGCAGCGCGGCGAGCCGATAACCGGCTAGCGCCTCGGCTTCCTGGCCTTTGGCTAGGTCAATCTGCGCGTTGATGCGGCCGAAGTCGAACAGGCGCCAGCGAAGGCCCAGCACGCCGGCGGCTTGGCTTGCGCCACCAGTGAACAGGTTGCCGCTAGATAAAGATGTCGCGCTGCCGATCAGTCCGCTAAAGGAGAGCTTGGGGTAATACTCGGCGATCGCCATGCCGATACGCGCGTTCGACGCAGCCAGACGGCGTTCGGCCACGATCAGATCGGGCCGGCGCCTGAGCAAATCAGCCGGCGAGCCGGTTGATGCGATTTGCGGAGCGACCGGAATGACGCCAGCATTAGCCAGCTCCTCCCGATGCGTACCGGGCGGTGTGCCTAGCATCACGTCCAGCGCATTCATGGCTGTATCCAGCCCTGTTTCTAGGACCGGTACCGATGCCCGCACCTGGGCGAGCGCGCCCTCGACCTGCCGCACTTGAAGTTCGGCTGCCAATCCCTTGCCATAAAGCAGATTGATGGTTGAGAGTAGTTCCTGTTGCGTCTGTACCTGCCGGCGAGCAACATCTAAGCGAGTTTGCAGCCCGCGTATACTGATATAGATGTCGGCGGTCTGTGCCGCCACCGCCAATCGTGTCGCCGCCGCGCCAGCCTCCGAAGCCTGATACTCGGCCAGTGCCGCTTCCCGTCCGCGACGCAGGCCGCCAAATACGTCCAGCTCCCAGCCTACGCCGAGGTTGGCCTCATAGGCGTTGCCATAACGATCGAAATTGGGCCTTGAATTCAAGACTTGCCCCAATGGCGTTTCAACTGATTGGTAAGCTCGTGTACCTTGGGCATTGATGTTGCCGGAAGGCAGCAACGCGGCATTCGCGGCCCCGAGTCCTGCGCGCGCCTGGGCGACGCGAGCGGCTGCTTGCGCAAGATCCAAATTCTGCTCCAGCGCAAGCGTTACGAAGCGGGTCAATTGCGGATCGCCAAAACTTCCCCACCACACACTGAAATCGGCAGTGGCGTTGGCATGCCGTTGCTCAACTGCCGTTTGACCAAGGTAGCGGCCTGGCATGGGCGTGTCGGGCCGAATGTAATCCGGCCCGACAGCGCAACCCGCCGAAAGACTGGCGACGACCAACATGAGGAGAGTGCGTTTAAGTAGCATGGGTATCTTCCGCGAAGTGAAAGGGAGAAATTGTGAAGTGACTATATCATGAAATCGTCACTCGTTGTGCAAGTCGAAGATAAGGGGTAAGCTATTGAATATGAGCAAAGCAACCACTAATCCGGGCTCAGCCCGAGGCCCAGTCGATCACGAAGTGCGAGATCAAATTGTTGTCGCGGCTACCGAGCACTTCCGCCTGTACGGCTACGAAAAGACCACCGTCTCTGACCTTGCCAAGGCCATCGGCTTTTCCAAAGCCTATATTTACAAGTTTTTCGAGTCCAAGCAGGCCATTGGCGAACTGATTTGCGCAAATTGCCTGCACGAGATTGAAGCCGATGTCAGGGCAGCCGTTGACGGAGTCGACCGCCCACCAGAGAAACTTCGGCGCATGTTCAAGACGGGCGTCGAGTCAAGCGTTCGCCTGTTTTTTGAAGATCGCAAGCTCTATGACATTGCGGCTTCGGCTGCCACCGAACATTGGGAGGCGGTACGCACCTATGAGGGGCGCGTCAAGGCAATGTTGCAGGACATCCTGCGTCAGGGGCGTGAGACAGAGGAGTTTGAGCGCAAGACGCCGCTCGATGAAACGGCGACGGCGATTTACCTGGTCATTCGCCCCTATCTCAATCCGTTGCTTTTGCAGCAAAGTTTTGATTCCGCGGACGATGCCCCAGCGCAACTATCTAATCTGGTGTTGCGCAGTCTATCGCCATAAGCACCAAATATTGATGTGACCATTGACATAGTTGGTCACTAGTCCCAAAATAGAAATCCTGTTTAGCTCTTTATGGGATTTCTATGCTCCGCCGCCTCGTTTTCTCTGCCGCCCTATCTACATTGCCGTTTGCACTGGTCGCTTGTGGCGAAAAACCGCAATCCGATCCACGTACCGAAGCGCCGTTGGTACGTGCGGCTACCATTCAGGGCGCGGTCGCTGCATCACGTACGTTCACCGGAACCGTAGCCGCTCGGGTACAAAGCGATCTTGGTTTCCGGGTCTCTGGCAAGGTGTTGGAGCGGCTTGTGGACGCGGGGCAAACCGTTAAGCGCGGGCAACCACTCATGCGCATCGACCCCGTCGATCTGAAGCTTGCCGCGCATGCTCAGCAGGAAGCAGTCGCCGCAGCACGAGCACGGGAGCAGCAAACGGCGGACGATGAAGCCCGCTACCGCGACCTGCGTGGAACCGGCGCGATATCGGCTTCAGCCTACGACCAAGTCAAGGCTGCGGCAGATACTGCCAAAGCCCAGCTCAATGCGGCCGAAGCCCAAGCCGAAGTTGCTCGCAACGCGAGCCGATACACGGAGCTGGTAGCGGATTCCGATGGCGTCATCATGGAAACGCTGGTCGAACCCGGTCAAGTCGTCAACGCCGGACAAGTCGTGGTGCGTGTAGCCCATGCCGGACGCCGCGAAGCCATCATCCAATTGCCGGAAACCTTGCGCCCCGCGGTCGGCTCGGTAGGCCAAGCCAGGCTCTTTGGCAAAGAGGGCGTTATCGTTCCAGCCAAACTCAGGCAACTCTCGGACACTGCGGACCGGCTGACCCGCACCTTCGAGGCGCGGTATGTGCTGGACGGGGAGATGTCCAACGCCCCACTGGGCACAACGGTCAGCGTTCAGATCCCGGACGCACATCCCGCTGAGCAAGGCGGCCTGTGGGTGCCGATTGGCTCGCTGTTCGACGCGGGCAAGGGGGCGGGAGTCTGGGTCATCGAAGGCAAGCCAGCAAAGGTTTCCTGGCGGGCGGTCGCGGTCCAGCGACTGGACGACGACGGCGCGTACATTGCAGGTCAGCTCAAACCAGGTGACCGGATAGTCGCACTCGGCGCTCACCTGCTGCACGAAGGCGAGCAGGTGCGGGTGGCTGACCAGGCCGCCGCCGCAACCGTGGGAGTGCGGCCATGAGCGAAGGTCGCTTCAACCTGTCGGCGCTCGCCGTACGCGAGCGCTCCGTCACCTTGTTTCTGATCTGCCTGATCTCGTTGGCCGGGCTCATTTCCTTCTTCAAACTTGGACGAGCGGAAGATCCCGCGTTCACGGTCAAGGTGATGACCATCGTTACTGCTTGGCCAGGCGCCACCGCACAGGAAATGCAAGACCAGGTTGCCGAAAAGATCGAAAAGCGCTTGCAGGAACTACGCTGGTACGACCGGTCCGAGACCTACACCAGACCTGGTTTGGCCTTCACTACCTTGAACCTGCTCGACAGCACCCCGCCATCGGAAGTGCAGGGGGAGTTTTACCAAGCCCGAAAGAAAATCAGCGATGAGGCAAGCAACCTTCCGCCTGGCGTGATCGGGCCGATGGTCAACGATGAATACGCGGACGTCACCTTTGCTCTATTCGCACTCAAGGCCAAGGGCGAACCACAGCGTCTACTTGTACGCGACGCGGAGACGCTGCGTCAGCGCCTGCTGCATGTGCCAGGTGTAAAGAAGGTCAACATCGTCGGCGAGCAGTCCGAGCGCATCTATGTCGAGTTTTCGCATGAGCGCCTGGCAACGCTGGGCGTCAGCCCGCAGGAAGTATTCGCCGCACTCAATAGCCAGAACGCGCTGACGCCCGCTGGCTCCGTGGAAACCAAGGGACCGCAGGTGTTTATTCGCCTGGACGGTGCTTTCGATGAATTGCAAAAGATCCGCGATACGCCGGTCGTGGCGCAAGGCCGCACATTGAAGCTGTCGGACATCGCCACGATCAAGCGTGGCTATGAGGACCCGGCGACTTTCATGATCCGCAACGGCGGCGAACCCGCGCTGCTGTTGGGCATCGTCATGCGCGATGGCTGGAACGGATTAGACTTGGGCAAGGCGCTGGATAAAGAGGTCGGTGCGATCAACGCCGACATGCCGCAGGGTATGGGCCTGACCAAGGTCACAGACCAAGCCGTCAACATCAGCTCGGCGGTCGATGAGTTCATGGTCAAGTTCTTCGTCGCGCTGCTGGTGGTCATGGTGGTGTGTTTCGTGAGCATGGGCTGGCGTGTGGGTATCGTAGTCGCTGCGGCTGTGCCGCTGACGCTGGCGGCAGTCTTCATTGTGATGGCCGCGACCGGAAAGAACTTCGACCGCATCACGCTGGGCTCGCTGATCCTGGGACTGGGACTGCTTGTGGACGATGCCATCATCGCCATCGAGATGATGGTGGTAAAGATGGAAGAAGGCTACGACCGCATTTCCGCGTCTGCCTATGCGTGGAGCCACACGGCCGCGCCAATGCTCTCCGGCACGCTGGTCACGGCCGTCGGCTTCATGCCCAATGGCTTTGCCCGTTCCACCGCCGGCGAATACACCAGCAATATGTTCTGGATTGTCGGCATCGCACTGATCGCGTCGTGGGTAGTCGCCGTAGTCTTTACACCTTACCTTGGCGTCAAGCTGCTACCCGATCTCAAAAAAGTCGAAGGCGGCCACGACGCACTCTACGATACGCCGCGCTATAACCGCTTCCGCCAGGTGCTGGAACGCGTTATCGCACGCAAGTGGCTGGTCGCCGGTACTGTAGTGGGTCTTTTCGTTGTGGCTGTGCTAGGCATGGCAGTGGTCAAGAAGCAATTCTTCCCGATCTCCGACCGCCCCGAAGTGCTGGTCGAGGTGCAGATGCCCTATGGCACCTCGATCGGCCAGACCAGCGCCGCCACAGAGAAGGTGGAAGCATGGTTGGCTAAACAGCCGGAAGCGAAGATCGTCACGGCCTATGTTGGTCAAGGCGCGCCACGCTTCTACTTGGCAATGGGACCAGAACTGCCTGACCCGTCGTTTGCCAAGATCGTGATCCGCACAGACAACCAGGATGAGCGCGAGGTATTGAAAAAGCGGTTACGCAAGGCAATCGCCGAGGGTCTCGCCCCTGAGGCGCGCGTGCGTGTCACCCAGCTCGTATTCGGCCCGTACTCGCCGTTCCCGGTCGCCTACCGGGTCGCTGGCCCGGACCAGGACAAGCTACGCAGTATCGCGGCTGAAGTGCAACGGGTCATGGAAGCCAGTCCGATGATGCGCACAGTCAACGCTGACTGGGGCACGCGTACGCCTATGCTGCACTTCACCTTGCAGCAAGACCGTTTGCAGGCCGTCGGGCTGAGCTCCAGCGCCGTGGCGCAGCAACTGCAATTCTTGCTCAGCGGTGCGCCTGTCACCACCGTACGCGAGGACATCCGCACGGTGCAAGTCACGGCCCGTTCGGCTGGCGACAGCCGGCTCGACCTGGCGAAGATCGCGGACTTCACGCTGGCTGGCGCCAATGGCCAACGCATTCCGCTGTCGCAGGTGGGTAAGGTCGACGTGCGCATGGAGGAAGCAATCATGCGCCGTCGCGACCGGATGCCGACGATCACCGTGCGGGGCGACATCGCCGATAGCTTGCAGCCGCCGGACGTGTCAACAGCCATCACCCAGAAGCTCCAGCCCATCATGGACAAACTGCCTGGCGGCTACCGCATCGAGGAGGCCGGTTCCATCGAAGAGTCAGGAAAAGCGACGAAAGCAATGTTGCCGCTATTTCCCATCATGCTGGCAGTAACCCTACTCATCATCATCTTCCAGGTGCGCTCGATCTCCGCAATGGTCATGGTCTTTTTGACCAGCCCACTTGGCCTGATCGGTGTGGTGCCAACCTTGATTCTGTTCCAGCAGCCATTCGGCATCAATGCGCTGGTCGGCCTGATTGCACTGTCGGGCATCCTGATGCGCAACACGCTGATTCTGATCGGGCAAATCCGCCACAACGAACAGGCGGGATTGAGCCCATTCCATGCGGTTGTCGAGGCGACAGTGCAGCGTTCCCGGCCGGTGGTCTTGACCGCATTGGCGGCGATCTTGGCCTTCATTCCGCTTACCCATTCGGTGTTCTGGGGCACGCTCGCTTACACGTTGATCGGCGGCACATTTGCAGGGACGATCCTGACCCTCGTGTTCTTGCCGGCGATGTATTCCATCTGGTTCAAGATCCGGCCAGTCCCTTCGCCAGCCTGATCTGCCGTTCATCCCAATTCACACAACCAGAAAGGAACTGCTATGTCGAATTCTAACGTTGTCGTTGTTACCGGCGTGTCGTCGGGCATCGGGCGAGTCACCGCAGAGAAGTTTGTCAAGCGTGGTTGCCGAGTATTCGGTACCGTACGCAATACTGCAAAAGCACAGTCAATACCTGGTGTCGTGCTGGTGGAAATGGATATCCGTGACGAAGCGTCTGTTCAACATGGAATCCGGACCATCATCGCTGAGGCCAAGCGCATTGACGTGCTCGTCAATAGTGCAGGCGTGACCCTGCTTGGCTCGACGGAAGAAACGTCGATCGCCGAGGCTCAGTCGCTGTTCGATACCAATGTTTTTGGCATCTTGCGCACAACACAAGCGGTATTGCCGCACATGCGCGAGCAACGTTCGGGAAGGATCGTCAACGTCAGCTCAGTGCTGGGCTTCCTTCCGGCTCCGTACATGGGGCTCTATTCAGCATCCAAACATGCCGTTGAGGGCATGTCCGAGACCTTGGATCATGAGGTGCGCAAGTTCGGAATCCGTGTGGCGCTTGTCGAACCTTCCTTCACCAAGACCAATTTGGATCTCAATGCACCCCATGCGGCTTCCCAACTTTCAGCCTATGACGATGAGCGCAACGGCGTGTTCCGCGCAATTGAACAAAATGTCAAAGGCGCACCTGAGCCCGATGGTGTCGCGACCGCGATTGTCGATGCTGCTTTGGGTCCTTGGAGAATGCGGCGCACTCCGAAAGGCCAAGCATCTCTTCTGAGCAAATTGCGTCGCTTCATGCCTGCCGGCCCCGTCGATGCAAGCCTGAGAAAAACATTTGGACTCGCCTGAATAAGGATCGACGATGAAACCGAAGATGGATCGAAAGCATTGTTCGCGAGGATGTCGATACTGCCATACGCAGCCACCACCTTGTCGACCGAGGTCGTGATCTGATCGGGATCGGCGATGTCACATACCACGCCGAGCGCGATGCCGCCCGCTGCCTGAATGTCCGAGACGACGCGATCGACATTTTCGGCGGTGCGCGAAACAACGGCCACCTTCGCGCCTTCCGCTGCAAACAATTGGACGACATCGACCCGGTGCGACCGGCTCAGCACGGCCAAATCCATGGACGTCGCGTTCCCAACAGTAAAGTAGTACGCCGACTAACTCCATATGTGCCACCACTACGAACGTACTGCCAGTATTCATGCGGGTTTGTAAGAATCTCACCGCTTCCGCCAGATATTCTCATTAACCCCTTGATGTTTAAGGGGTTTTTGTTTTTCTGGCTCGTCTGGCACGCTATTCGGCATGCCATCTTTGTTTGGAACGGATTGGATGCGACTGGGTAGGCAGGGCGATTGGAATCGTGAAATATCCCTGTCATATCTTTCGGCTATCGTCGATGTTTAAATCCACTCTGGATAACTTTGTATGACAGCGTCGCGAGCTTACTCATTGTCCGCAGTTTTCATCAAGACCGCAAAAGGTCGCGAGGAAATTGCGCAGCGCACATTTGGTTTGTCGTCCCGTCAGCGCAGCGTCCTCATCGTGATGGATGGCACCAAGAATTTAGCCGCGCTCAAGGGAGTGATGCCGCAGAATGAATTGGACGATATCGTTTCTGTCCTCTCAACACATCTTTTTATTACTTTGTCCGAGGCAGAACCCAAAAAGGTGCAAGAGATTCCTGTTGCGAAGTCTTTTAGGCCTGCTCAGTTTTCTGCGCAGGAATCAATCGATGTTACGCCGCGACGAGTAGAAAACGCGCTGACTCAAGACGATACTGAAATCAGGAAAATTAAAGATTTTATGACCACAACGGCACACACGTATCTAGGTCTGCTTGCCGCTGACGTCATTCAACAGATTGAACGCGCTAAAACATCCGCCTCACTGAGGGCCGTCGTTGGGCAGTGGCATATGGCCTTGCGCAGCTCCAAGCACGGGAACCGGTTTGCCGGTCCATATCTTGAACAAGTCACTGCGGCTTTGGCAGCGAATGAAGGGTAGCTATTCCAGTAACCTCTCAAGGCTGCATAAAAGAGGATCAGCGACATCTTCATAACTCTCCTTTTATTTTCCGAACACAACACACTAAATCATCCGGCGCAATGGAATGCTCATTCTAAACAAGCGGTTTGTTGCTTTTTTCAGCTTCGGAAATTCCTGACATCAGGCAGTCACATTTCCTCGTGAGAATGCGGGTTTATCCAGATGCATGCCGCCTGCGGCGCTCATGCACTTTGGCTTGAACCTGACAATCATCCAATCACGGGATAACCATGAAACTTCGTTCCTTGGCGCTGGCATGCGCAACGCTAGCCTATCTGAGCGGCTGCAGCGGTGGCGGCGGAAATGCGCTTGGCGCTGGCGGCGCCACGGTCAACGGCGTTGCGGCGAGCGGTAAAGCGCTGGCCGGCGTCAATGTAACCATCACCGACAGCAGCGGCCAGAACGTACAGACGGCGTTGACCGACGCCAGCGGCAAGTTCACGCTGACGCTGAAAGGCAACGCGCCCTTTATCCTGACCGCGCCGTTTAACGACGCCGATGGCAGCGCTGCCACATTGTCTGCTGTCATCAATCCGAGCTCGACCCAGGTGGGTACCGTGCAAGCCAACCTGAATCCTCTGACCTCGCTGGTAACCCAGCGTGTGCTCGGCATGATCCCGAACGGCAGCCCGAACGCAGCCCAAATCAGCGCCGCCAAGATCAGCTCGGCCAGCATAGCGCAGGCGGTCAGCGATGTCTCCTTGCCGCTGCAGCCTTTGTTTGCCGCGCTGGGCGTGCCTGCCAGCGAGACCGGCGATCCGATAGGCAGCACCGCCTACCAGGCGATTGCAAGCGATCCGCTCGATAATCTGTTCGAGCTGGCGCGCTTTACCGTACATACCGGCCAGGTCGCGGTCGGCGCCGATGCCAATCGCGCGGTCCTGACGATCCCGGCCAGCGGCAGCGTCAGCGGCGCATTGCCGGCCAGCGCGATCCAGTCGCTGGTGGCGCTGAACAACGGCCCGACCACCACCCCGATCCAGAACGTTATCGTGATCGTCGGCGAAAACCAGACCTTCGATGCGGTATTCGGCGCTTATCAGCCGCCGCAAGGGCAGACCGTAAAGAATTTGCTGTCGCAAGGGATCATCAACGCCGACGGCACGCCCGGTCCGAACTTCAGCCTGGCGCTGCAAAACCAGGGGACTAGCCAGACTGCCTATACGCTTAACCCGGCCCGCGCCGGCGCTTACGCTAACCTGCCGCAACCGACCGCAATCGGCGAACTCAGCCCGCCGACCTTCCAGAATCCGGGCGGCGTGCCGGACACCCGTTTCCCGGCAAACCTGCCGAACGGCCCGTTCCAGCTGACCAAATACGTGGCTTACGGCACCGCCAACAGCGCGCTGACCGGCGATCCGGTGCATCGCTTCTTCCAGATGTGGCAGCAAACCGGCGGCGACAATGCCAAGCTGGATATGTTTACCTGGGTCGCCGCCACCGTCGGCCAGGGCGGCGACACCACCGGCATCACACCGAGCAATCCGGGGCAGGGCGGCGAGCTGATGAGCTTCCTTAACATGAACACCGGCGATGCGCCTTTCTTCAAATCGCTGGCGCAGCAATATGCCCTGAGCGACAACTATCACCAGAGCATCATGGGCGGCACCGGCGCCAACTTCTTCAGCATCGCTACCGGCGACCTGCCGTATTTCAACAGCGGCGGCGCAATTGGCGTGCCGCCGGCGAACCAGATCGAGAATCCGAATCCGCTGGCGCAAACCCCCAATTTCTATTCACAGGACGGCTACCAGGGCGGCTCTTACGTCAATTGTTCCGATGCGGGCCAGCCTGGCGTTGGCGCCATCCTGAATTTCCTGGGCAGCAAGAAGGTCAAGAGCAATTGCGAGGCCGGCAAATACTACCTGGTCAATAATTACAATCCGGGCTACGACATGAACGGCAATGTGCAGCCTATCGGTCCCAACAATTACAACTACCCGCCGCAAACCGTGCCGACCATCGCCGAAGGCCTGGCCAAGAAAAACGTCGGCTGGAAGTGGTATACGGGCGCCCGCGAAACAGCCGACGTCACCGCCGACGCCGCCGCCCTTGGTTTCCCGGTGTCGGTGACGCAAGGGGCCCAATACAACGCCATCGGCGATCCGCTGGTCGCGTCCAGCAACATCATGAACAGCAGCCTGAAATCGAACCTGGCAGGCCTCACCACCTTCTACAGCGACATCGCCAAGGGCAGCTTGCCGGCGGTTTCGTTCGTGGTCCCCAAGAACCTCGACAGCGGCCACCCCGGCTATTCAGCACCGGCGCGCTACGAGGCATTCCTGCAAGACCTGATCGCCAAGGTCAAGGCGAACCCGACGCTGTGGGCGCATACCGCGATCCTGGTCACTACCGATGAAGGCGGCGGCCACTTCGACACCGGCTACATCCAGAACGTCGACTTCTTCGGCGACGGCCCGCGCATCCCGTTCCTGGTAGTGTCGCCTTACGCCCGCACCGGCTTCATCGACCACACCTACTACGATCACTCATCGGTGCTGAAATTCATCGAGCGCAACTGGCGCCTGGCGCCGCTGTCGCCCCGCAGCCGCGACAACCTGCCTAACCCGGTCAGCCTCGCCGCCGACCAGTACCGCCCGGTCAACACCACCGCCATCGGTGACCTGATGGCAATGTTCAACTTCTGACCTGAAAAAATTAGGGTCAGAGTCGAATTAAAAAATGAGGAGCAGAGTCAAATATTTCCTCAAATAAAAATTCGACTCTGACCCTAATTTAAATGCGGCTTTATGGAAATGGGTTGAGAATCTTGGGCAACAATTGCGGCTGGCTTGTTTGTATGCGTTGGCATGGCGCTGCTGTGCTGTTTGCGGCTGCGTTGCTGGCTGGCTGCCACGATGCGGAAACGCCGGCCCGGGCGGCGCTTGCGGCTGGCGCGGCGTCGGCTGCGCCTAAACCGGCGCTGAAAATGTGGGTGCGTTATCCTGAGCCGCCGGTTGCGCTGAGTGCTGCAGCGAGTTTGGGGAAGCAGATATTCTTCGATCCCTCGCTGTCGGCTTCCGGCGCCATGTCTTGCGCCACCTGCCACAGTCCTGACCATGCTTACGGTCCGCCCAACGGCCTGGCCGTGCAGCTGGGCGGCGCCGACATGCAACGGCAAGGGACGCGCGCCGTGCCGTCCCTGCGTTACCTGGGTTTCACTCCCAAGTTTACGCGCCACTACTACGTCCCCGGTCCGGACGATACCGAGGATGAAGGTCCTACCGGCGGCTTCACCCATGATGGCGCGGTCGACTCCTTGCATGAGCAGGCGCTGATTCCGCTGCTTAACCCCAATGAGATGGCCAATCCGGATCCACAGGCGGTGGTCGCCAAGCTGCAAAAAGCCGCTTATGCCGAACAGTTCCGGCAGGCCTACGGCGCCGATATCTTCCAGCGGCCGGCGGCAGCACTGGAACAGGCGACGCTGGCGCTGGAAGCATTCCAGACGGAAGACGCGAGCTTCCATCCCTATACCAGCAAATTCGATGCGGCGATGGCCGGCAACGCCGAGTTTGCGCCGGCCGAATTGCGCGGCTACGGTTTGTTCAACAATCCAGGCAAGGGCAATTGCGCCAAGTGCCACATCGACACGCCCGGGCCGGGAGGACGGCCGGCGCAATTCACCGACTTCGGTTTCCAGGCGCTGGGCGTGCCGCGTAACCTCGAGATCGCGGCGAACCGCAATCCGAAATATGCCGACCTTGGCATCTGCGGCCCCGAGCGCAAGGATATGGCGCGGGAGGCCGAATTCTGCGGCATGTTCAAATCACCCACCTTGCGTAACGTGGCGACGCGGGCAGCGTTCTTCCATAACGGCCGTTTCCATACGCTGGAAGACATGATGCATTTTTATGTCACGCGCGACACCGATCCCGCCAGGTGGTATCCGAAGGTAAAAGGCAAAGTCGCCAAGTTCGACGACCTGCCGCCGCGTTACCGCGCCAACATCGACAACCTGGACGCTCCGCTGAACCGCAAGGCGGGCGAAGCGCCGGCCCTGGACGAGGACGAAATCGGCGACCTGATCGCTTTCCTGAAAACACTCAACGACGGCTACTCGGCCAAATCCGGCGCCGCGCGCACCGAATGAAGCCATTCAGGGATGTGCCGCCGGCGCCATCCAGCCCGGCATGTTTCAGCAGCCGTACGCCTTGCGTCCGTCAATCCATTGATAGCGTCCACCGCGCGGGCCGACATGGCAAGCCGCGCCGCGGGAGGCGCTGTGCCGGAAACGCCAGGGCGGCGCCGGATTCGATGCTGACCACAATCCGGTCCTGTTATTGCGCGCGATTGCCTCAAGAGCCTTGAGTTCGCGGTTGCTTCGTGCGGAGGCCCAGGCCATGCCGCGTTCCACCTGGGCCCGGCCGGCATCAACGCCATTGCAGCGCACGGTCGCAACTCCGCGGCCGAAACGATCGGTGGCGCGTGTGTTGTACTGGACATCCGTGCCGGCGCAGAGCTGATGCAGCGATTGCCGGGCCTGCGGGCCGAACGCCTGCCTGATTTCCGGCGCGTCGATATCGGCCAGGCGCAGCTTGACCCGGTTGCGGCCAACCTGCAGCGTCATGCTGTCGCCGTCGGCCACGCTGACAACCCGGTGCGCGGACGCGGCCAGCGGCGCGAGCAGCAGAAAAGTGGCGAGCAGTATTCTCATTTACACTGAGGCATGGGGACGAGGAAACGACTGATCCGCCAGCTTACAGAGGAAGAGCAATGAAGAATATAAGAGGTATCGTATTCGATCTCTACGGCACGCTATACGACGTGCATTCGGTCGCCGCTGCCTGCGACGCCTATCACCCGGGCCGAGGGCGCGAAATCAGCACGGTCTGGCGGCAGAAGCAGCTCGAGTACACCTGGCTGCGCAGCCTGATGGGCGACTATGCCGATTTCGAGCAGGTTACTCGCGACGCCCTGGAGTTTACGTCCGGGCAGCTGCGGCTATCGCTCGGCGAGGCCGCGTTTTCAGCGCTTTGCGCGGAATACCTCAGGATTGCGCCGTACCCGGAAGTGCCCGCAGCGCTGGCAAGGCTGCAGGCGATGGGATTGCCGCTGGCGATCCTGTCCAACGGTTCTGCCAGTTCAATCCGCAGCGTGGTAGAGGCATCCGGGCTGGAACAGTGTTTCGCGCACCTGATCAGCGCCGACAGCGTGCGTATCTTCAAGCCGCACGACAAGGTCTACCAGCTGGCGGAGCAGCAGATGCATTGCGATCGTTCGGAACTGCTGTTCGTTTCGTCAAATGCATGGGATGCGTCCGGTGCGCGGCATTTCGGCTATCCGGTCTGCTGGATCAACCGGGCCGGCAACGCGTTTGACGAGTTAGGGCAGTCACCCGATCATATTCTGCAGGGATTGGACCAGCTGGCGGACCGGTTTGAAACACGGCGGCCGGCGGCCTGACTGGATTCAGCTCAACAATCTTTCGCGTTTCTGCTCTTCGTCGAAAAACAGCCGTGACGGCTTGATCAGGTCGCTGCGGCTGATGATGCCGACCAGGCGCCGGCTTTGCAGGTCGCTTACCACCGGCAGCCGTTCCAGGCGATGGGTCGCCATGCGCGCGGCGACGACGCGGCAGGTTTCGGACGGCAGCGCGACCAAGGCGGCAGAATGCTCCAGGCAGGCCGGATTGAACAAGGTCGTCAGGGGATTGCTGCCGTCGGCTTGCGGACTGAAGCTGCTGCGTTCAACCATGCCCATCAAGCCTTGGTTCATGTCGACCACCGGATAGCAGCGGTGCGCCTGCTGCGCACCGAAATAGCGCTCCAGCGTTTCCGCAATAGCGAGGCTGGCGGGAATCGCCGCCACCGCATGGGTCATCACTTCATCCACATGCTGGCGCTCGAGCGGATCGACGCCGTATTCGCGATAGATGTGATAGCCGCGGCGGGCGATCTTTTCCGTCATGATCGAGCGCCGCATGGTCAGCACCGTAAAGCCGTAGGCGACGCCGGTGGTGAGCAGCAGCGGCAGCAAGGCATTGGTGTCGTGGGTCAGGCCGAAAGCAAACACGGCGGCCGTCAGCGGGGCGCCCAATACCCCGGCCAGCACCGCGGCCATGCACACCAGCGGCCACAAATGCGCATCGCCGCCCGGCAGCCATGGCGCCAGCACCGTGCCCAGGCCGGCGCCGATGATCAGCAACGGCGCCAGCACGCCGCCGGAGGTGCCGGAGCCGAGCGCAATCACCCAGATCACGGCTTTCACCAGCAGCAGGCTCAGCGCCAGCTGCAAAGCCAGGCTGCCGTTGAGCAGGTCGCCGATCACATCGTAGCCTACGCCCAGCGCCCGCGGCTCGAAATAGCCGCCTATGCCGACCGCGACGCCGCCCAGCGCCGGCCACCACATCCAGTGGATCGGCAGTTTGCCGAACAGGTCTTCGACCCGGTACAAGGCAGTCGACATCAGCGCCGACAACGCGCCGCTCAGGATGCCGGCAACGAAGCAGGAGAACAGGGCGCTGGGGCCGATTTCCGGCGTCTGCATGGGAAACAGCGGACCGGCGTCCAGCAGCAGCGGCCGGGTGAATCCGGCAACGGCGCAGGCAACGATGACTGGCAGCAGGCTGCGCGGCCGCAGTTCGAACAGCAGCAGTTCCACCGCCAGCAGCACCGCTGCCACCGGCGTGCCGAACACCGCCGTCATGCCGGCCGCCGCGCCGGCGACCAGCAAGGTCTTGCGTTCGGCCGCGGTCAGGTGGAAATGCTGCGCGATCAGCGAGCCGATGGCGCCGCCGGTCATGATGATCGGACCTTCGGCGCCAAACGGGCCGCCGCTGCCGATCACGATGCCGGACGACAGCGGCTTGAGGACGGCGACCTTGGCCGACATCTTGCTTTTGCCGAACAGGATCGCTTCAATCGCTTCTGGAATGCCGTGGCCGCGGATCTTGTCGGAACCGAAGCGCGCGATCAGGCCGACGATCAAGCCGCCCAGCACAGGCAACACGATCACCCAGGCCCCGAGATGGTGGCCAGCGGGTGAACGGGCGGCGAAAGACAGCGTTTGATAGAAGAACAGGTTGGTGAACAGCCTGATCAGGTTCAGCAAGGCGTATGCCGCCAGCGTGCCGAAGCCGCCGATGACCAGCGCGATCAGGGAAATCCTGAGCAGCCGCGTGTCCGCCGCGAAATCGCGTTTGTGTGAGTGCGGTGTCGATGACATGGTGGATTTCTCAGCTATTGATGGTCGGGATGCGGAAGATGTCGGCCAGGGTATTCAATTCGGCATGGTGCAGTTCGGCCAGCTTGGCGAGGCAGCGTTCGCCGGCCGGCAGCAGGTGGATGTTCACCTGGCGGCGGTCGACTTCGCTGTTGCGGCGTTGCACCAGCTCGAGTTTTTCGCAGCGCGATATCAGCGCCACCACGCTGTGGTGCTGCGACTGCAAGCGCTCGGCCAGCTCGCCGACGCTGGCCCAGTCGCGGCCGGGGGTGCCTTTTACGTGCAGCAACAGCAGGTATTGCTGGGGCGTGACGCCTTCGCTCTGGGCCGCTTCTTCGCTGAAGCGCAGGAATTTACGGAGCTGGTAACGGAATGTCGACAGCGCTTCAAAGTCTTGCTTGGAGAGGGAGGATGGCGGCATCTGGCAATTGCGGCTTTGGGCGGCAGGGTTCTTGAGAACGGCTAATATATCACAATACGATATATATTTGCCGAAGGCTATCCCGGTCCGGAAAATATGGAAATGGTAATAAAATGCAGCTTCCATCACTCCAGGAAAAGCGGATGAATCCAGGTCGAGACAAGGCAGCGGCGTTGTCGATAGAACTTTTCGAGCAGCAAAAGGACTGGACCGCATGGCTGAAAAAGAACCACGGCAAATCGGCCGGGGTCTGGCTGCGGCTGGCGAAGAAAGGTGCGGGGCAGGCTTCGGTTTCCTACCAGGAAGCGCTGGAGTCGGCGCTGTGCTACGGCTGGATAGATGGCCAGAAAAAGGGCGACGATGAAAATTACTGGCTGCAGAAATTCACGCCGCGCTCAGCCCGGAGCATCTGGTCCAAGATCAACCGCGACAAGGCTCTGCTGCTGGCCGAGAGCGGCCGGATGGCGCCGGCCGGGCTGAAGGAAATCGAGCGCGCCCAGGCCGACGGCCGTTGGGAAGCGGCCTATGACTCGGCCAGCAAATCCACCGTGCCGGCCGATTTCCAGGCAGCGCTGGACGCCAGTCCGCGCGCGCTGGCGTTTTTTTCCACCCTCGACAGCGGCAATCGATATGCGCTGCTGTTCCGGATACAGACCGCAAAGAAATCAGAGACTCGTGCCAAGCGGATCCAGGATTTCACCCAGATGCTCGAACGGCACGAGAAATTCCATCCTTGAGACCTTGCTTTCTGCCACGTCGGTACGCAGGCCAAAGTCGGGCAGGGCGAATCCCATCTGGCATGGTCGACGATATCTCCCGTGGTTATCGCGATCACTTGATCGACAAAAGCCTATACCGGTGTACCCTGTGGTTTATTCCTGGATAAATGCCTTTTTCGGGAATAATTTTTTCGCATTTGCGGTCTTGTGTTTCATGAACCCTGGAAACGCGTGAATGACAGTCCCGACAAAAAAACAGCGATTCCAAGCGAACGTGCTGCCGCACTTGAATTCCGCATTCAACCTGGCATGCTGGCTCACGCGCAGCCGCCAGGACGCGGAGGACGTGGTGCAGGAAGCGTATCTGCGCGCCTTCAAGTTCTACGACGGTTTCCATGGCGAGGACAGCCGCGCCTGGCTGCTGACGATCGTGCGCAATACTTTCTATACCTGGTACCAGGAACAGCAGAAGCAGCGGCAGGAGACGGCATTTGACGAGGACGTGCATGATTTCAGCGCGGCCGGCACGGCCGACGGCAACCCGGAGCTGCTGCTGATTCAGAAAGACAGCGAACGGCAGCTGCAGCAGGCGCTGCACGCCTTGCCCCTGGAGTTTCGCGAGGTGATGGTGATGCGCGAGCTGGAGGAACTGTCCTATAAGCAGATCGCCGCGATTGTCGGCATCCCTATCGGTACCGTAATGTCGCGCCTTGGGCGCGGCCGTAAATTGCTGGCGGCAATCCTTGCGCCGGCCAGGCAGGAGGCATGATGGATCATCAGGAAACACTGGAGCTGTTGCCGGCTTTTGCAGACCAGGAGCTCGGCATAGTGGAGATGCAGGAAGTGCAGCGCCATCTTGAAAACTGCCCCGATTGCCAGCGTGAATATGCGGCGCAGCGCATCGTCAGCGCGCGCTTCAAGAAGGAAGCGGTTTATTTCGAGGCGCCGCTGCATCTGGCGCACCGCATCAACAGCGCTTTGCCGGCAGAAGCCGCGCGCGCAAGGTCCTGGCGTTTCAACTGGATGAACCTGGGCGCCGCCATGGCAGCCGGGCTGGCGCTGGCCTGGAGCGTCGGTTTGTATCTCAACCTGCCGTCAGACCAGGACCGGCTGACCGGCGAAGTGGTGGCCAGCCATGTGCGCTCGCTGCAGGTCGACCATCTGTCGGACGTGGTTTCAAGCGACCAGCACACGGTAAAACCGTGGTTCAACGGCAAACTCGATTTCTCCCCGCCGGTGGTGGACCTGGCGCAGCAAGGTTTTCCGCTGGTGGGCGGCCGCCTCGATTATCTCGACGGCCGGCCGGTGGCCGCGCTGGTCTATCGCCGCGCGCGGCATCCGATCAATCTGTATATCTGGCCGAGCAACGACCGCGACCAGCCGCCGCAGTTGCAAAATCATCAAGGCTACCACCTGGTGCGCTGGACCTGGGACGGCATGAATTACTGGACGGTATCCGACCTGGCCGCCAATGACCTGCAAAACTTCGTAGGGCTGGTGCGTTCCACGGTACGGCAATAGGCCGGCATTCAGGCCAGGGAAAAATATCGCTTTTGCAACATGTTTTCATGCCAGGGCTTTTCTTTTACGTTGACCGACAAAGTCATAACATTTTCTTGTTTGACAGATGCCTGTCCGTGGACAACAGTGAATAGGTCCGGAATCGCAATCGCGCCTGCTTGATCAGGGCGTCGCCGCGAACTTGCAGTAATATGCAAATAACTGCCACTATTGACAGTTCAAGACGGGTCACCAAAAGCGTACTATCAAAGGAATGAAACGGGCCGCATGCCCGGTGCGCCGCTGTCGCGGCGGAGCCGGGCATCCGCTATTTTTCCTGCACGATCGGCACTGCATTTCCCGCGCGGCGGGAAGTCGATGTTTTTGCCAGGCAGGGGAATCTTTATCTTTCGACATTGGGCTAAGGAGATTGCAATGGTCAGGCTGACTGAAGCTACCGTCATTTTTAAAGGACTTGCCTACGAATTCGACAGCACCGGCGAGGCCGAGGAATTCAAGAAACGCCTGGAAGCCGGCGGCGATCCGAAGCGCTATGCGGACGCATTCAAATGTATTGATATCTACGCAAGCCCGGCCAAGCGCGAGGTGGAAGAGGCCTGATGTAACCGCCTTTGCTGCTGCCGGCAACCGGTGAGCGCAGCAATCTGTGCTAGGATTTCCCTCCGATAAATTCAACGCGCCGGCTGCGTGCCGCGTCGCTGAACCATCAACAGGAGAACCTATGCAGCTCATCGGCATGCTTGACTCACCCTTCGTCCGCCGCGTCTCGATTTCCTTGCAACTGCTTGGCATCCCATTCGAACACCATTCCGTCTCGGTGTTCAGCACTTTCGAACAATTCCGCCAGATCAATCCGGTCGTCAAGGCGCCGTCGCTGGTATGCGACGACGGCGAGGTGCTGATGGATTCCAGCCTTATCCTGGATTACGCGGAAGCGCTGGCGGCGCCGCGCAAGAGCCTGATGCCGGCCGTCATCGGCGAACGCCAGCATGCGTTGCGGGTGATCGGGCTGGCGTTGGCGGCATGCGAAAAAACCGTGCAGATTGTCTATGAGCGCAATTTGCGGCCGGTGGAAAAGCAGCACGAGCCGTGGGTCGCCCGCGTCCAGGGCCAGCTGTTCGCGGCTTACCAGGCACTGGAGCAGGAACTGCGCAACAAGCCGCTGGAAGTCAGCAGCAAGACGATCAACCAGGCCGGGGTGAGCACCGCTGTGGCTTGGCAGTTCACGCAAATGATGCTGCCTGAAATCGTCATCGCGGCCGATTATCCGACGCTGCAGGCATACGCTGAACAGGCCGAGCACCTGGCCGAGTTCATCGCCGCGCCACCGTTATAAAATCCAGGAAGCTGCCACCCGTCCGAGCCGGGCGGTTCTTATTGCGCGCGTTTGGCGCCGTGGCTGGCACCCGTATCGTCGCACCAGGACGGGCGGACATCGGGATCGTCGCATTTCAGGTTTGGATAGGCGCAGCCGGACAGCAGCGAAATCAAGACCAGTATTCCTAGTGCTGTTTTCATGGGACCCGCCTGTGGCCTGGATTTAATTCATCATGCGGCACTGCCGCTGTTCACATTTGTAAAGCTGCTGCTGGCCATCCTGGCAACTGACCTGGTAGGTCTCGATGGCGCCGGTCTTGGCGATCAGCGTTGCGCCAGGCTGGGCCGGCAGGCAAGCCGTCTTGCGCGCCATGCGCTCCACGGTGTCAGACAGTTCGCCGCCTTTGCGGGCCGATGGCTGCTGCGGCACATCGATCACTTGCTCCGACGGGCTCAGCGATTCCGACAGCGATACCGGCGCCGGACTGCGCGGCGGCGGCGTGTAGCTGCGCACGTTAGGTTGCAATGCGCTGCAGCCGGCAAGAAGGATAGCGGCGAGAAATAGAAATGAATTTTTCATGCGTCTCCCATTTAGGAATGCAACAGGTTGCTGCTGGAACCAAATGTGTTAAATGTATCATCTTTCGGTTGCGCATAGCTTGGTTAAGTGTAGCCCGGGATAGCAAAAAAGAAACCGCAAGCCGCCAAAGCGCTTGCGGTTTCGGCCAGGCCTGCCATGCGGAGGTCAGGCTTTGGCGGGACTCATGATGTAGCGCCCGACCAGCAAGGCGGCGGCGCCGTAAGCCAGGCCGATCGCGCCGAAAGCCAGCGGAATCCGTATTTCCCAGCTTGGCGCCGCGTGCAGGATACTGCCGATGATGGCGACCCCGACCAGCGCGCCGATCTGGCGGTTGGCGTTCAAGGCTGCGGCGGCGCTGTTGGCATGGCTGCGTCCGGCAATCTGCATGACGGTGGTGGTCATGGCGGGTACGGCGATGCCGACGCCCCAGTTGGCGATGGCGACCGCCAGCGCGAACAACGGATAAGAGGTGTGCGGCCGCATGCCGGTCAGCAGCGCGGCCAGCAAAGCCGCGAGCAGCAGGCCGCCCAGCATGGGCAGGCGCGCGCCCCAGTGCGCGGTAATGCGTCCCGACAGCAGGTTCCCGATAGAAAATACGGCCATCACCGGCAGCAGCTGCAAACCGGTGTGCAAGGCGTCTGCGCCACGCGCCTGCTGCAAGAACAGGCTCAGCAGGAACAGCTGGCCGAATGCGCCGAAGTTGATCAGGAAGCCGATTGCATTGGCGGCGGCAAAGCGTGGCGTGGCGAATAATGCGCGCGGCAGCAACGGCTCTGCGCCATTCCGTTCACGCCGCACCAGCAAGGCAAGGGCGATCACCACGAGCGCCGCGGTGGCCAGGATGGGCGCGGAGGTCCAGCCGAACACAGGTCCTTCGATCAAGGTAAAACAGAGGCTGGCCAGTCCTGCGATGCCAAGCGCGTGGCTGGCGGCAGGCAGCGGCCGCCAATGCCTGGGAGCGGCCGGAATCACCTTCTGCGCCAGCACCAGGCCCAGCAAGCCGACCGGGACATTGACCAGGAACACGTTGCGCCAGCCGAAACTGTCGACCAGCACGCCGCCCACCAGCGGCCCCATGGCCGCCGCCACCGCGACAATCGCCGACCAGGTGCCCAGCATGTGCGCACGGACGCGGTCGTCTTCGTAAGTGTGGGTCAGCAGGCTCAGGGAGCTGGGCATGAACAAGGCCGAGCCGACGCCCTGCAGCATGCGGGCGGCGATCAGGGTATTGCCGTCGGGCGCGGCGCCGCACAGCAGCGAGCCGAGCATGAACACTACCAGCCCGCTCAAGTAGATGGCCTTGGCGCCGTAGCGGTCCGCCAGCGCGCCGCCGACCAGCAGCAGGGCGGCAAAGGTCAGCGTATAGCCGTCCACCACCCACACCAGGCCGCTCAGCGGCACCGACAGATTGTGCGCGATGTCGGACAAGGCGACATTGACGGCGGTAACGTCCAGCATCGCCATCACGAAGCCGATCGCCAGCGTCAGCAGCGGCAGCAAACCGCTGGGGGCCGTGCGGGCAGCGCTGGCGGTGGGGATGGGGCATTGAGCTGACATGGTCCGTTTCTCCTGTGATGTAGCGGCATTGACCGGCAAGGTTCTATGGTAGTCCGCTCGGCTGATGTAATAAATCCGTATAATTTCATTGGCCTGATGCAAAAATGCATCATCAAGGAGAAAATTATGGATTGGGACAACGCCCGGATTTTCCTCGGCATATACCGCGCCGGCACGCTGCGCGGCGCCGCGGCGCTGCTGCAGGTGGACCAGGCCACCGCCGGCCGCCGCCTGAACGCCATGGAGCAGGTTTTGGGCGCGCGCCTGTTCTTGCGCACCCCGACCGGCTACGTGCCGACCCCGGCCGGCGAGCTGGCGTTTGCCGCGGCGGAGCGGATGGAGCATGCCGCCGACCAGCTGCAGCGGCAGATGCAGGGCATCGACGATCGTTTATCCGGCGTGGTGCGGCTGGCAGCGACCGATACCATGGGCAAGCATTTCCTGATGGTCGCCCTGCAGCGGCTGCACGCTGTGCATCCGGATATCCGGGTGGTGCTGAGCACTTCCACCCAGGTATCGAACCTGACCCGGCGCGAAGCGGACCTGGCGGTGCGCACCATACGTCCCAGCAGCCCGGACCTGATTTCGCGCCACCTGACGCGCCGCGAAGTGGGCCTGTATGCGGCAAAAAGCTACCTGAAACTGCGTGGCGAGCCGCAGCCCGATACCGCGTTGGCCGGGCATGACCTGGTGATCTACCAGCGCAGCATTTCACCCTCTCAAGGGGTGGCCTTGTGCGGCGAAGCTATCGGCAACGCCAGGGTGGCGATGGAAGTCAATTCCGGGTTGATGATGATCGAAGCGGTGCGCGCCGGACTCGGCATCGGCGAGCTGCCGACCCACATGGCCGACAGCGATCCGCTGCTGGCGCGGATCTGGCCGCAGCGCGCCGAAGCCTACGATATCTGGCTGGTGCTGCACGGCGACCTGAACCGTACGGCGCGGGTGCGGGCGGTGGCGGATGCGATTGTCGAAGTCTGCGGCGAAATGTGACGCCGCCGCAAAAATCGACCGCTTAGAATTTCAATGCCTTGAGATAACCGGTCAATTCCAGGTAGCCGCGCCCGGCGCGCCGGCCGTCGCGACTCACGGTCACCGCGCCTTCCCAATACACTGATCCGGTCGACAGCCGCGAATCGAGTTCCTGGTCGTCTTGCAAAGGCGCCAGCGACCATTCGGCGGCGCCGGCATGCAGCACCTGCTGCACCGGATAACTGGCGTCGGTGCGCGGCGAGCGCCAGCTGCGCTGCGGCTGGAAGCTGACCTGCCCGGGCGCGAACTGGGTAACCTTGCCAGCGGCGTCGCGTAGCGCGGCGTGCGCCCACAGCTTGCTGCCGTCGCGGCTGCGGATCTGGAACGCCATCAAGGCGGAACCGTCATCCAGGTTGGCGCCCAGCCAGTCCCAGCCGACAGCGTCGGCATCCAGCACGCTGGTCGACCATTCGTGATCGAGCCAGGCGCTGCCGCTCACCTCTTGGGCACGGCCGGCGCGCACCAGCTTGCCGCTGGCCTGCAGCTGCGGCTCGCTATAGTAATAGCTGGCTTGCGCCGCTTGCGGTCCCTTGCGCGAATAGCCGTGGTCGCCTTGCAGCATGGGCGGCTGGCCAGGCTTGAGGCTGAGTTCCAGGGTGAATTCATCGGCGGCGATGCTGGCCTGGTAGCTGCCGTCGGCGTTGCGCAGCAAGCGCCAGTCATCCACCGCGACATCGGTATTGCCTTCCTTGGCATAGGCCAGGCCGAAACCGGCGCGCGCGCTTTTTTGCGCATGCAGGAGTTTGCCCAGGCTGGGATCCGACAGCGCCGCATGGGCGATGATCAGCTGGCTAGGCGCGAAGGCGCTCGGATTGGCGCGGTCGTGCTCGGTGGCGGAACGGAAGAAGGTGACCTGGAAGCCGATCGGCTTGCCGTCCGGCGTCGCCAGCCAGCCGGTGGCGTACCACCATTCGGTGCGGAAATCGGGGTGGGCGCCGCTATCCTGCGGCAGCGCCAGCTGCCGTTCCGGCGTCACTTGCGCAAAGCGCGGCGGCGCTGCGAATTGCGGCGGCGCCGCCAGCAACAGCATGCTCAACAGCCAAAACCGGCAACAGCGGAAAAACATCACCAATCCTCCCGTACCGAATGCAGCACGTCGACAGAGACGGCGCGCAAGCCCGCCAGCAACGCCGTGGCGCCGGCCGACAGCAGCAGCAACAGCGCCACCGCCGCCAGTTCCTGCCATGGCATGTGCAGCTCCATGGTCCAGTGGAACGATTGCGGATTGACGATGAACACCAGTATCAGGCTGATGGTCCAGCCCAGCAGGAAACCGACCAGCATCCCCAGCGCCGTCAGCAAACCGCCTTCCAGCGCCAGCATGGACAGGACCTGGCGCCGCGTGACGCCGACATGGCGCAGCATGCCGAACTCGCGCGCCCGCGCCAGGGTCTGGGCGGAAAACGTGGCGGCCACGCCAAACAGGCCGATCACGATGGCGACGATTTCCAGCAGATAAGTGACGGCAAAACTGCGGTCGAAAATCTTCAGCGTCTGCGCGCGGATTTCGCCCGGCTGGGAAATCTCCAGCGCGGCGCCGAACGGCAATGTGCGCAGCGCGCTGATCACCGTTCCGGGATCGGCATCGCGCTGCAGCCTGAGCGCGGCGTCGGTGACGTCGGCGTCGCCGCTCAATCGCTGGTAATCCGCCAGGCGCAGCTGGATTGCTCCCGATTGCCGCGCATAGTCGCGCCAGACGCCGGCCACCGTAAAGCGGTAAGGGTGGTTCGCCAGCGGCAGCGTGACTTGCTGTCCCAGGCGATAGCCATACAGGTCGACCATGGCTTCCGAGACCCAGATCGGCAAGCTGCCGGCGGCAATCGCGCCGGCCGGCAGCAGCGGGCCGACGATGGGCAGCGCGCGGGCCGGATCGGCGGCGTCGATGCGGCGTGCGATCAGTATCACCGGCGGCCGCGCCGGATCCAGCGTGAGTGTCGAGGTGCGCAGGAAATCGGCGCGCGCCACGCCTGGAACGGCTGCCAGCAAGCGCTGTTCGGCAGGCTGCATGGCGCCGGTTTCGCCGCTGGCGGCGGAACGCGCATACAGGTCCGCCGACAGCAATTGCTGCATCCAGTCGTCAACCGATATGCGGAAACTGGCGACCATGATCGCCATCGCCACGATCAGGCTGAAGCTGGACAGCACGCCGCCCAGCGCAATCGAGGCTTGCCCCGGCACATTGGCCAGGCGCGCCAGCACCAGGGCGGTGATGACGCCATGGCGGCGTCCCAGGCTCAATCTTTGCAGCGCAGAGAATGCCAGCGCCGCCACCCGCGGCATCAGCGTGATGCCGCCGACCAGCAGCAGCGCCACCGCGATGTAACCAAACACAGGCAAGCCGAACAGCGGCGGCAGCTGCGTCAGCAGCGCTCCCAGCAGCAGGCAGGCCAGCGCCGGCCAGGGTGTCGCCAGCGGCGCCAGCGCGGTTTCTTCGCTGCCGGATTTGAGCGCCGCCGCTGGATGCGCCCGCGATGCTTCCAGCGCCGGCGCCAGGCTGCCGAGCAAGGAGACGCCGCTGCCGAGCGCAAAAAAAACCAGCGCCGCCGGCAGGTCGAACTGTACGCTCGCCTGCACGCCGCGAAAATAGCCGCCGCCCAGGTCGCCGCCAAAAAAATGCAAGGCGGCGGCCGCCAGCACATATCCCAGCGCCAGTCCAAGCAGCGCCCCGAGGCAGCCCAGCAAAGCGCCTTCCAGCAATACCTGGCGCAGCAGCTGGGCGCGCCGCCATCCGAGCACGCGCAGCAGGGCAAACTGCGGACGGCGCCGGATCACCGACAGCGCCTGGGTGGAGAACACCAGGAACGCGCCGGTGAACAGCGCCACCAGGGCCAGCACATTCAGGTTGATGCGATAGGCGCGCGACATGTTGTTGTTGCTGCTCTCCTGGTCCTGGCTTGCCGATACCTGCAAGTGCGGCGGCGATTCGGCCTGCAGCGCGCGCCTGAATGCTTCGCGGTTGACGCCCGGCTGCAGCTTGAGGTCTATGCGCGACAGCTGGCCGATGCGTCCGAAGCGCCATTGGGCGGCGCCGATATCCATCACCGCGATCCGCTGCCCGGCACGGGCGCCCGCCAGGCCGCCGGCCACCCGCAGGCTGACGCTGGCGGTGCCGTTGCGCAGCGCCAGCATCTGGCCCGGCTGCACCTGCAGCCATTGCTGGGCTGCCGGCGACAGGAAGATGGCGTCGTCAGCCAGTGTGTCGAACGGCCGGCCGGGATCGGCCATGCCGATCAGGTCGGGCGTGATGCGGGCGGCGCGGAAGGTGTCGATGCCGAGCACTTTCAGCGCGCCGGCCTTGCCCGGCAGCGTGACGTTGAGCTCCAGCACCGGACTGGCTATCGCTACGCCTTGCCGTTTTGCCAGTTGGGGATAGACGGCTTCGTCGAAGGTCCCCTGGACGCCGCGCAACTGCAGGTCGGACTGGCCGGACAAGCTCCTGGCGGCGGCCGAGAATTCGTTGAAGGCGGCGCCGTTGATCAGGTCTACCGCATAGCCGAGCGCGACGCCGAGCGCGATGGCGGCAATCGCCACCAGCGCGCGCACCGGGTGGGCGCGCAATTCGCCCAGCAGCAGCCAGCGCGCCAGGGGATTCGAGGCGCGCACTGGATTGCCGGTTTTGACGGAAGGCGCGGCGGCCGAGCTCATCGCGCCATCGGCTGCAAGCCGTCCGCGTCCATGATCAGGACGCGGTCGGCGCTGGCGGCCGCGGCGGCGGAATGGGTCACCATGATGGCGGAAGCGCCGTTGGCCTTGATTTCCTGGCGCAGCAGGGCCAGCACTTCATGCGCGGTATCCGGGTCCAGGTTGCCGGTCGGCTCGTCGGCCAGGATCAGCTTGGGACGATGCACCAGGGCGCGCGCAATCGCGACCCTTTGCATTTCGCCGCCCGACAGCTGGCGCGGGAAGTCGTTGCCGCGGCCTGCCAGGCCGACCGCCGCCAGCAGTTCCAGCGCGCGTTCCTGCGGCGCGCCGTTGAGCAGCAAGGGCAGGGCGACGTTCTGCTGCAGGGTCAGGTGCGGCAATACATGGAAGGCCTGGAAAATGAAACCGAGTTTCTGCCGGCGCAGCAAGGTGGCGGCGTCGTCGTCCAGGCTCGACATGCTGACGCCGTCGATCAGTATCGTGCCGCTGTTGGCGCTGTCGAGGCCGGCAATCAGGTTGAGCAAGGTCGATTTGCCGACGCCGGAGTCGCCCATGATGGCGACGTATTCGCCGGCCGCCAGCGCAAAGTCGAGATGCGCCAGCACCACCCGGCCATGGCCATAAGACTTGCGCAGTCCGCGGCATTCCAGCGCCGGGAGGGCAGCAACTGCAGGGGGCATGGTTTCAGTGTCGGTGTGCATGCAAGATCGTTTTATCGGATGGCTTAGATGTCGGCAGTGTAGAGGATTTTACGCAATGACCAGGATTCCCCAGGCAAACCATGCACAAATCCGGCAAGAACCCGATTCCGCGACGACGCAGCCTGTTGCTGAAAGTAAATGGTCAACAAAATGAAAATAATGTATCAAATGGTTGCAGAAAGTTGGAATAAACTCGTCATGCCGGACGTTTAACTGCTATCCCAGCAATCATTTACCCGGCTGGTTCTGAGCTGTATTTTTTTCCAACGATCGTCCTGAGGAGGAATCATGCGAAAAAACCTATTTCTGCTGCTGAGCTGCGCCGCTCTTGCGATACCCGCCCTGGCCGAAGCGCCCAAGGCTGTCAACGGCAAGCTGGTGGATGACGAAGGCCGCACGCTGTATACCTTCGACAAAGATACGGTAGCTGGCAAGAGTGCTTGCGAGGGCGGCTGCGCCGCAAATTGGCCGGCGGCGCTGGCGGATTCCTATGACAAGGCCGCTGCCGACTGGAGTTTTGTGACAGCCGCCGACGGCAAGCGGCAATGGGCCTACAAGGGACATCCGCTGTACCGCTTCGCCATGGACAAGAAAGCCGGCGATGCCAACGGCGACGGCAAGGGCGGCGTGTGGCACACGGCGAAGCCCTGAGCAAACGCGGCGCGTATTGACGACTGGCCTGGGTGCTAGAGAAGCAATGCCTTTATGAGTGTTGAGGCCGACATGGTGGTCTGGCTGCCGGCGCTGCGGCGTTACGCCCGCGCGCTGACAGGCGATGCCGCATGGGCCGACGACCTGGTGCAGGACACGGCGGAGCGCGCCCTGAACCGATGGCATACCTTGCAACCGCAAAGCAATGTGCGGGCATGGCTGCTGACCATCCTCAGGCATTTGTATATCGACCAGCTGCGCAAGCGCCGCGAAATCGCCGTCGATGAAGAAAGCGCGCCTTGGCGCACGATGGCGGCGCCGGCCGATGAAATCGACGGGCTGTTCCTGCTTGACGTGCAGCGTGCGCTGTATTGCCTGCCGCTCGAACAGCGCGAAGTGCTGTTGCTGGTTGGCCTGGAAGAGCTCAGCTATCAGCAGGTTGCTGCCATCCTGGAGGTCCCGGTCGGCACGGTGATGTCGCGCCTGTCGCGTGCCCGTGAACGCATGCGCTCTTTGTTGAAAGAGGACCCGGGCAGCAAACGGCCGCCTCTTAAAGTAGTCAGCAACAAGTAGCGAGAGATACGCCATGAACGAAGAGACCACCTCCAAGCTGCCGGATCCGGACGAAGCACATCTGCAGATGCTGTCGGCATGGGTCGACAATGAACTTTCAGGCCCCGAGCAGGCTGCCGTTGCCGAGAGGCTGGCGAGCGATCCGCAGGACAGCGCACGCGTCGCCGACTATCGGGCGCAGAATGCCGGGCTAAAAGCCTTGTTTGCGACACCGCAAGATAATGTCCAGTGCATTTTCCTGCCGCGCCGGACGCCTTGGTGGCGCAGTGCCGGGGCGGCTGGCGGCTGGCTGGCGGCGGGCTTGCTGTGCGGCTTGGCGTCCGGCTGGCTGAAGCCGTATCTTTTCAACGAGCAGCCGGCGTTCGCCAAGCGTGCCGACATCGCCTACGCGGTCTATGCGCCGGAGCAGCGGCATCCGGTTGAAGTTGCCGCCGCCGAAGAAGCGCATTTGATCAGTTGGCTGTCGAAGCGCCTCAATCACCCGCTGGCGGCGCCATCGCTGCAGGAATACGGCTACACGCTGGTCGGAGGACGCTTGCTGCCTGGCGAAGCCGGTCCGGCAGCGCAATTCATGTACCAGGACGGCGAGGGTGAGCGATTGACCTTGTACGTCACCGCCGTAGCCAAGGACGCCACGGCGTTCCGGCTGCTGCACGACGGTAAGCGCAGTACCTTTTACTGGGTAAGCGAGGGCATGGGATATGCGCTGTCCGGACAAACCTCGGTGGCCCGCCTGCGTTCCATGGCGATTGACGTGTGCAGCGCCTTGGGTGGCCATCCCGAGGCATGGCGCTGACAACCTTGGCGCCAAGGGATCGGCTCTTTCCAAAAAAGAGAACATATCGATGGAATAGCCGCACCGTCCCCTTCGTTTACATATCACAGGCTGGCTTAGCGCCGGGCTGCGCACCGTTCCGGCATCCGTTAGCTGGAAGCAAGCCGATACTGCGGAGCGCCAGGTTTGCACGCGCCGTTACGTCGAGCATTCATTTAGGACGACATCATGTATAACGAAATTCCTTTTGTAGTGCTGTTGCTGGCCCTCTCGGCCTGCAGCGGAACGCAAGGCGGATCGGACTATGCCGGGGCCGGCAAACCGAGCTGCCAGAAATTGACGACCCAGGCCGAAATCAACGGCAAGACCGAACCGGTTACCGGCGTTGCCTGCCAGCAAAGCGACGGCACATGGCAATTCATGCAAAACACCGACCGGCCATACTACGGTTACCCATATGGTTATTATTATGATCCCTGGTATTGGGGGCCGTTCGGCTTCGGCGCGGACTTTGTCTTCATAGACCGGGACCATCATCACCACCACTTTAACCACGGTTCGATGATGCATCAGAGCGTTGCGGCAGGCGCCGGCTTCCATGGCCGCGGGATGCACCACTGAACAAGGCGGCAGGATGCGGTCCGGCCGCCATCGGCTGGGGCCAGGCAGCGCCATGCTGCAGGTGCGGTGCGCGCGGCGCCAATAAGAGCCTTCACAGAAGACAGGAAGCGCACTATATTGAGACAAATAGCACATAATTCTCTGTCCACCTCATCCCGGAGGAGGATCGCCATGTCGATTTCCGCCACATTGGAAGATTGCCTGCGCAGCAAAGGCAGCCATTACAAGATCCTGCATCATCCGCACACCCTCAGCAGTACCGGCACCGCAGAGGCGGCGCATATCCCGGGCGACCGCTTGGCCAAGACAGTGGTCCTGGAAGACGAACATGGCTATGTGGCTGCGGTGCTGCCATCGACCTTTCACTTGCATTTGTCCGACCTGTGGGACAAGACCGGGCGGCACCTGGTGCTGGCCAGCGAAGATGAGCTGCGCGAAATGTTCAAGGATTGCGATGTAGGGGCGCTCCATCCGCTCTGCAGCGCCTACGGCATGCAAACCTATCTCGATGAAAGCCTGGCGCAACAGCCGGAAATCTATTTCGAGGCAGGTGACCACGAAGCGCTGATCCAGATGCAGACAGCGCAGTTCCTCGATCTCATGGACCAGGCGGAAAGAGGACGCTTCGCCCATCGGATGTAGGACGCCGACGCGCTTCATATAGACCGCTCGCGCAGTTCGCCGCGCGGCATCGGCTGTGCGCGACGCGAAATAAAATGCTGACGGCCCTGACGCACGCCGGCGCCAAAGTGAGCTAAACTCAACTGGACATCACCAAGCGCGAGGGAGCGGGTATGAGCCAGTGCAAGCCTCTGACGTTGCATGTTCCGGAGCCTAGCGGCCGGCCCGGCCACGAAACCGATTTCTCCTACCTGCATCTGGCGGCGGCCGGCGCGGTGCGCCGGCCGCCGCTGGACGTGCTGCCGTCCGACACCGGCGATCTCGCCTATGCCCTGGTGCGGGTGCTCGATGACGAAGGCAACGCTGTCGGCCCTTGGGCTGCAGAAATAGAGCCTCGATTGTTGCGCCGCGGGATGCGGGCCATGATGAAAACGCGGATTTTCGATGCCCGCATGGTGATCGCGCAGCGCCAGAAAAAAATGTCCTTCTACATGCAGAGCCTGGGCGAGGAAGCGATAGGCACGGCGCATGCGATGGCGCTGCAGGAAGGCGATATGTGTTTCCCCACCTATCGCCAGCAAAGCCTGCTGATGGCGCGCGAAGTTCCTTTGGTGGACCTGATTTGCCAGCTGCTGTCGAACCGGCGCGATCCTATGAAGGGACGGCAGCTGCCGGTGCTGTATTCGGTGCGCGCCGCAGGCTTTTTCTCCGTTTCGGGCAATCTGGCCACGCAATTTATCCAGGCGGTCGGCTGGGCCATGGCTTCGGCGATCAAGGGCGACACCAAGATCGCTTCGGCCTGGATCGGCGACGGCTCCACCGCCGAATCCGATTTCCATACCGCGCTCACTTTCGCGCATGTATATCAGGCCCCGGTGATTCTCAATGTGGTCAACAACCAGTGGGCCATCTCGACTTTCCAGACGCTTGCCGGCGGCGAGAGCACCACGTTCGCCGCGCGCGGCGTCGGCTGCGGCATCGCGTCGCTGCGCGTCGACGGCAACGATTTCCTGGCCGTGTACGCGGCTTCGCGCTGGGCCGCCGAACGGGCGCGCTGCAACCTGGGGCCGACCTTGATCGAATGGATCACATACCGCGCCGGCCCGCATTCGACCTCCGACGATCCGTCCAAGTACCGGCCGGCCGATGACTGGTCGCACTTTCCGCTGGGGGATCCGATCGCCCGCCTCAAGCAGCACCTGATCCGCATCGGCGCGTGGTCGGAGCAGGAACACCAGGACACGGAACAGGAACTGGAGGCGCAGGTGATCGCGGCGCAGAAAGAGGCGGAACGCTACGGCACCCTGGCCAGCGGCCAGATTCCTGACCCGGCGACGATGTTCGAGGATGTCTATAAAGACATGCCGGAGCATCTGCGGCAGCAGCGCCGCCAACTGGGGGCGTAACCATGGCCGCGCAGAAAGATGCCGACCCGGCGATGGCGCAGGCGACTACGCCAATGACGATGATCCAGGCGCTGCGTTCGGCGATGGACATCATGCTCGAGCGCGACAGCAACGTGGTTGTCTTCGGCGAGGACGTAGGGTTCTTTGGCGGCGTGTTCCGCTGCACCGAAGGTTTGCAGGCGAAGTACGGCGCTTCGCGCGTATTCGATGCGCCGATCTCCGAGGGCGGGATTGTCGGCGCAGCCGTCGGCATGGCTGCCTACGGATTGCGGCCGGTGATCGAGATCCAGTTCGCCGACTACTTTTATCCGGCCTCGGACCAGATCGTCTCCGAGGCGGCGCGCCTGCGCTACCGTTCGGCCGGCGAATTCACGGCATCGATGACGATCCGCATGCCCTGCGGCGGCGGCATCTATGGCGGCCAGACCCACAGCCAGAGCCCGGAAGCCTTGTTCACCCATGTCTGCGGCTTGCGCACGGTGATGCCATCCAATCCGTATGACGCCAAGGGCCTGCTGATTGCATCGATCGAAAATGACGATCCGGTAATCTTCCTGGAGCCGAAGCGCCTGTACAACGGTCCGTTCGACGGCCATCACGACCAGCCGATGGTGCCGTGGTCCAAGCATCCGCTGGGCGAGGTGCCGGACGGCTATTACGCCGTGCCGCTTGAATCCGCGGCGATATTCCGTCCCGGCGCCGAGCTGACGGTGATTACCTACGGCACCATGGTGTTCGTATCGGCTGCCGCCGCGCGCGAGACCGGCATCGACGCCGAGATCATCGATTTGCGCAGCCTGTGGCCGCTCGACCTGGAAACCATCGTCGCCTCGGTCAAGAAGACCGGGCGCTGCGTGGTGGTGCACGAAGCCACGCGCACCAGCGGCTTCGGCGCGGAATTGACTGCCTTGGTGCAGGAGCATTGCTTCTACCATCTGGAGGCGCCGATCGAACGTGTCACCGGTTGGGACACGCCTTATCCGCACGCCCAGGAATGGGCTTATTTTCCCGGTCCGGCCCGCGTCGGGGCTGCCTTCAAACGCGCGCTGGAGGCAAGATGAGCGTCCATGTGATCAAAATGCCGGATATCGGCGAAGGGATCGCCGAGGTCGAACTGGTGGCCTGGCGCGTCAAGGTGGGCGAGCGCGTGGTCGAGGACCAGGTGCTGGCCGATGTGATGACCGACAAGGCCACCGTCGAGATTCCATCGCCGGTTGTCGGCAGGATAGCGGCGCTGGGCTGCGAGCCCGGCCAGGTGCTGGCGGTAGGGGGCGAACTGATACGCATTGAGGTCGAGCCGGCAGAGCATGCGGCGGCGCCCGTCCTGCCGCAGGCAGCGGCTGCGGCGATCGCTGCGCCGCCAAGGGAAGCGCCGGCCCCCAAGCCACCGGCGCAAGACCCTGGGGCAGTGCAAGCGATACGGCAGGCCGCCGGCTCGCCGACCGCGTCGCCCGCCGTACGCCGGCGCGCCCGCCAGCTCGGCGTCGAGTTGCAGGATGTGCCAGCCAGCGGCGCCGACGGCCATATTACGCATGAAGATCTCGACGCTTTTGTCACGCTCGGCAGCAGCCTGCCGGCGGCGCGCGCCGGCGATGGCCGTTATGCCGAGCGCCATGGCGAAATAGCGATGCCGGTCATCGGCTTGCGCCGCAAGATCGCTCAAAAGATGCAGGAATCCAAGCGCCGCATCCCGCACTTTACCTACGTTGAGGAGTGCGATGTCACCGAAATCGAGGCGCTGCGCCAGCATCTGAACGCAAGATGGAGCGGCGAACGCGGGCGCCTGACCCTGTTGCCGCTGCTGATGCGCGCCATGGTGCTGGCGTTGCGCGAGCACCCGCAATGCAACGCCCGTTTCGACGATGACGCCGGCGTGGTGACGCGCTACGACGCAGTACATATCGGCATCGCCACCCAGACCGCGGCCGGCCTGATGGTGCCGGTGGTGCATCATGCCGAGGCGCGCGACCCGTGGTCGAGCGCGGCCGAAATCGCCCGCCTGGCCGAGGCTGCGCGCGCGGGCAGGGCGGTGCGGGCGGAACTCTCCGGTTCAACCATCACCGTCACCAGCCTGGGCGCCTTGGGCGGCCTGGCGTCGACTCCGGTGATCAATCACCCGGAGGTGGCGATTGTCGGCGTCAACCGGATTATCGAAAGACCGGTGATACGCGGCAATGCCGTGGTGGCGCGCAAGATGATGAATCTGTCGTCCTCGTTCGACCATCGGGTGGTCGACGGCCTGGACGCTGCCGAGTTCGTGCAGTCGCTGCGCGCCTATCTCGAATTTCCCGCTACCTTGTTTGTGGAGTAGCGCCGGCGCGATTCTGAAATTCCCGGTCCAGGACCAGCGCTTCAAGCGCCGCTAGACACAGGCTGGAAAGGCGACTATCTTGATATTCAGGCACTCCCGCCAAGTCGCATTCCTACTCATAAAAAAAAGTGACGCTACGTAAATGGGGCAAGTGGCTGTTGCTGGCCGGTTTGTTAGGGTTATTGACGCTTGTAGCCCGGCTGGCCGGTAACGAGTTGCGCTCATCGCAATGGCAAGCGCGGCGGCTGTCCGAACTTGGCCGCGAACTGACATTCAAACTTGAGCCCGGGGCGAGCGCGGCTATCCGTTTTCCTAAATCCGGCCCTTACGACGAACGTCTCGGCTATAGCAAGATTCCCGCTTTTACCCAATATCTGCTCAAGCACGATTACCGGATTACGCAACAAGCGCGGATCTCGCCAAAGCTTGCGGAACTCGCGGACAAAGGCATTTCCCTGGCCTACGGCGAGAAGAGCCGGGCAGGCCTCGATTTGTTGGACTGCAATGAACAATCGTTGTATTCGGAACGTTTTCCCGAACGCAGCTATGGGGATTTCGAGTCGGTGCCGCGCCTGCTGGCAGACACGCTGCTTTTTATAGAAGACCGCGATTTGCTCACTACCCGCTATCCGCTGCGCAATCCGGCGATCGACTGGGGCCGTTTCGGCAGGGCCGTCTTCGACCAGGGTCTGCATGCGCTCGACAAATCGCACCAGACGCCGGGCGCCAGCACCCTGGTTACGCAAATCGAAAAATACCGTCATTCGCCTGAGGGCCGTACTGCATCGCCAAAGGAAAAACTGCGGCAGATGGCGTCGGCGTCGGTCAGAGCCTATCTGGGCGGCGAGAACACGCTGCCGGCGCGGCGCCAGATCGTGGTGGATTACCTGAACACGGTGCCGCTTGCCGCCAAGCCCGGCTACGGCGAGATCGATGGCCTGGGCGACGGCCTGTGGGCCTGGTACGGCCGCGATTTCGCGGAGGTCAACCGGCTGCTGGACGGCAACCTCGGCCTGGCAGCCAATCCCGATCAGCTACAGCGCAGGGCAGAGGCATTCAAGCAAGCGCTCTCGCTGATGATCGCGCAACGCCGGCCATCGTATTACCTGCGGGAAGGCGCTGCCGACCTGGAGCAGCTGACCGATAGCCATTTGCGGCTGCTGGCGGCAGCGGGAATCATTCCGGCGGCGCTGCGCGACGCGGCGTTGCCGGTCAAGCTGAGCCTGCAGCAAAAACCCGTCAGCGCGCCGCCGATCTCATTTGTCACGCGTAAGGCGGTAACTGCGTTGCGCACCCATCTTTCCGGCTTGTTGCATGTTAACCACCTTTACGACCTGGACCGTCTCGACCTCGCCGCGGCGACCACCATGAACGGCGAGCTGCAGCGGGAGGTGACGACCGTGCTGCGCCAGCTCAGGAAGCCGGCTAACGCTAAAGCGGCGGAACTGTATGGGCATAACATGCTCAGCCCCGGCGACGATCCAGACAAGCTGATTTTCAGTTTCACGCTGTTCGAGCAGCGCGGCGGCGCCAATCTGTTGCGCGTGCAGACCGATAATTTCGACCAGCCTTTCGATATCAACGAAGGCGCCAGGCTCAACCTGGGATCGACCGCCAAGTTGCGCACGCTGATTACCTATCTTGAAATCGTCGCCGACCTGCATCAGCGTTACGCCGGCATGACGCCGCAGCAGCGCGCCGGGCTGCAGGTGGAGAAGGAGGATGTCTTGAGCCTGTGGGCGCTGGCCTACCTGGCGCAGGCGCCGGACAGCGGTTTGCCTGCGATGCTGGAAGCGGCCATGGAGCGCCGTTACTCGGGCAGCCCGGGAGAAACATTCGTGACCGGCGGCGGCGTGCAGACATTCACGAATTTCGAGTCGGAAGAAAACTACAAGGTGATGACGGTGCGCGAAGGTTTCCAGCAATCCGTGAACCTGGTTTTTGTGCGGCTCATGCGCGACGTCGTGCGGCACTACAAATTCAAGATGGCTGGCGCCGGTTCGGCGTCGCTGGACGGCGAGAACGCAGCGAAACGGCAAGAGATACTGTCTCGCTTTGCAGATAAGGAAGGGCGTCAGTTCATGGTTCGTTTCTATCGCAAATACCACGGCAAGACACCCCAGGAATCGCAAGAGCTGCTATTGGAAAACGTCCATCCGGCGCCAGCCCGGCTCGCCACGATATTCCGCAGCATAGCGCCGGACGCGGATCTGCAGCATTTTTCTGACTTCATGCGCGAGCAGTTTCCCAAAGACGGCTTGTCGGAGGCCAAGTTGGCTGCGTTATATACGCAGTACGGGCCGGATAAATTTTCGCTGGCCGATCGCGGCTACATCGCACGCGTCCATCCGCTGGAGTTGTGGCTGCTCGGATTTATGCGCCAGCATCCGGACGCGACGCTGACGCAAACGCTGGAGGCCAGCCGTGATGCGCGCCAGGATGTCTACGCCTGGCTGTTCAAGACCCACAATAAAAACAAACAAGATAAACGTATCCGGCAAATGGTGGAGCTGGAAGCGTTCCTGGAGATCGGTCGCGCCTGGCGGCGACTCGGTTATCCCTTTGAATCCCTTACCCCTTCTTATGCAACCGCGGTTGGCGCATCGGGCGACCGGCCTGCGGCGCTGGCGGAATTGATGGGGATTATCGTCAATAAAGGCATGCGTCTACCCCTCAGGAAATTGCAAACGCTGGAGCTGGCGCAGGGCACGCCTTATGAAACGCACTTTGAGAATAGCGGGCCGGCGGCGGAACGGCTGTTGCCCGAAGAAATAACGGACGTGGTGCGCCGTTCCCTGATCGACGTGGTGGAGGGCGGTACTGCCAAGCGCCTCCAGGGCGGCTTGCCGTCACGCCATCCGAACGGCAAGCCGCTGGGAGTCGGCGGAAAAACCGGCACCGGCGACCAGCGCTTCGAGGTCTACGCGCCCGGCGGCAGGCTGGTTTCCTCGCGCGCCGTGAACCGTTCCGCCACTTTCGTGTTTTTTATCGGCGATCGCTTCTTCGGCACCATGACCGCTTACGTCCATGAACCCTATGCGGCCAGCTACAAGTTCACCAGTGCGCTTTCGGTACAATTGCTCAAATCGCTGACGCCGACCTTGCTTTCCATGATGGAATCGGACGCAGGCAACCCGTCATTAGCCTGCCTGCATTGACTGCCTCGGATTTGCTTTTTGCAAGTGCTGCTGTAGTGTAGTGCTTCGCAAATAATGAAACTTCATAAACGGCACCTAGCCGGCTGCGTCTTTTCGCGCCATGCGTCGTTGCAAATCCTCGCGATAGTCCCACTATCGCTCCGGTTTGCGCGGGGCGGCCATCCGCCTAGCCTGACACGAAAATACACCATTTCTAAAGCTCCATTACTTACGAAGCACTACACTAGGCCTGTATCATGCTGCACAATCAAGGAAAATGCGATGGCGACAGAACCGAATGCAGGCAAGCCGGCAGATTCGGCAATGCAGCCGGACTTCCATGCCTTTCAACGATAGAATAAATTCCATGGCTACTCCACTCAATCCGTCCGAACTGAAGCAATCCGCGATCAACATCAAGACACGCTTTGTTGCAATTTCGTGGCGTGATCTGGCGATCAGCTTCGGTCCGATCGCCTTGCTGGTGGTGGTCGCGATCTGGCTGGCGATCTGGCTGATCCACCCGGCGCCGCCGAACACCATCACGATGATCACCGGCCCCGAGCACAGCAATTTCTGGAACACGGCCGAGAAATACAAGAAAATCCTGGCGCGCAATGGCATCAACCTGAAGATCGTGACTTCGGAAGGATCGCTGGATAACCTGAAGAAACTGGACGATCCGCATTCCGGCATCGATGTCGGTTTTGTCCAGGGCGGCGTGGCGGGCGACTTGCCGATCAGCCAGCTGGTGTCGCTGGGCAGTATTTCCTATGTACCGGTATCGGTGTTTTACCGCGGCCGCGAGCGCATCAACCGGCTGTCCGAGCTGGAGGGCAAGCGGGTAGCCATCGGCATGCAGGGCAGCGGCTCGCGGGTGCTGGCATTGACGCTGCTGAAAGCGAACGGCATCGAAGCCGGCGGCAAGACCGAGCTGCTCGACATGGGCGGCGACGAAGCCGCGCAGGCGCTCACCGACAGCAAGATCGACGCCGCTTTCCTGATGGGCGACTCAGCCTCGCCGCCGACCATGGGCAAGCTGTTGCATACGCCTGGCATCCGTCTTCTCGATTTTGCCCAGGCGGGCGCTTATGCGCGCCGTTTCAGCTACCTGAACGAGCTGAATATCCCGAAGGGAGTGTTCGACCTCGGCCAGAACATTCCCAGCCGCGACATCCGCCTGATCGCCCCGACCGCCGAACTGATCGCCCGCGAAGACCTGCATCCGGCGCTTTCCGATTTGCTGATCGACGCCGCCAAGGAAGTGCACAGCGGCCCCAACGTGCTGCAGCGGGCCGGCGAATTCCCGGCGCCGCTGGCGCATGAGTTCCGCATCAGCGACGACGCCACGCGCTACTATAAATCGGGCAAGGGTTTCTTCTACCGCACCTTGCCGTTCTGGCTGGCCAGCCTGGTGGACCGTACCCTGGTGGTGGTGCTGCCGATCATCCTGCTGCTGATCCCGGGTTTCAAGCTGGTGCCGCTGCTTTACGGCTGGCGCATCAAGTCGCGCATCTACCGCTGGTACGGTATCTTGATCGCACTCGAGCGCGCGGCGGTGGTCGACTCCGACACGCCGGAACAGCAGGCGCAATTGCTGAAGCGGCTCGACCATATCGAGGAATCGGTGAACCGGATGAAAATGCCGCTGGCTTTTGCCGATCAGTTCTATGTATTGCGGGAGCATATCGGTTTTGTGCGCAACCGCCTGCTCAGCCGCAGCTGAACTTGGCCTTTGCATGCGGCCGGTTTATCTAGCACATTACGAATGGCAATGGCGGATGTGGTTGTTAAAACATCTTTACAAATTGCCGGGCAGCATCGGTTATGATTCCATAGGTATTTGTCAATCGAGCAGAGGTGAGCCATGAGATTTCCCGTTTCTGTTATGTGCGCGTTGCTGTTTGCGCAATCCGCGCCGGCGTTTGCGGCGCTCGGTGCGGCTGCCGGTCCGGCCGCCGGCACCGTCCAGGCCGACAGTGTTGCGCGCGCCAAGGCCAGCGCCAGCGCCCGCGTGACCAGCTACAACGGCTATACGGTCAGCGAAGTGGTGGAGCCGTCGGGCACCACGGTACGGGAATATATCGGTGCGGACAACGTGGTGTTTGCCGTCAGCTGGCAGGGGCCGAGCATGCCTAACCTGCAGCAATTGCTGGGCAGCTATGCCGACCAGTTTGCCGCTGCCGCCAGTGAGCCGCACCAGGGCCGGCGCGCTGTCGCGATCCAGTCGGACCAGCTGGTGCTGCGTTCCGGCGGCCACATGCGTTCCTTTGCCGGCAGCGCTTACGTGCCTGCCTTGCTGCCGCAAGGCGTGACCCCTGACAACATTCGCTGACCGGAGATGACCATGCGCTTTTTGACGTATCTGCTGTGCCTGTTCAGCACTCTGTTCCTGTTCGCCTGCGGCGGTGGCGGCGGCTCCGACGGCGGCACCACGCCGACGCCTACGCCGCAGCCGACCCAGAATGTGCAGGCCCTGGTAATCGATAACGGTCCCGCGGGCGCCTCCGGATCGGTCAACGCGCCCTATGTTTCGCTGACCATCTGCCAGCCCGGCAGCAGTACGCAATGCCAGACCATCGACCATGTGCTGGTCGACACCGGATCGAGCGGCCTGCGCATCATGTCCTCGGTACTGGCCGGCAACCTGACGCTGCCGTCGGTGGCCAGCGCCAACGGTAGTCCGCTGGCCGAATGCGCGCGTTTTGCCGACGGTTATAGCTGGGGTTCGGTGAAGCAGGCTGACTTGCGCATCGCCGGCGAGGTTGCCAGCGGCATTTCGGTGCACATCATTGGCGACAGCGCATTCCCGACGGTGCCTAGCGGCTGCTCCGGCGGCCTGGTGGCGGAAAACACGGTGGCGGCGTTCCATGCCAACGGCGTGCTCGGCATCAGCACTTTTATCCAGGATTGCGGCGCGGCATGCGCCAGCCAGGCGCTGGAAGGCTGGTACTACTCTTGCCCGAGCAGCAACAGCTGCACGGCAACCACGCTGGCGGTCAACAAGCAAGTCGGCAATCCGGTCGCGGTTTTCCCGCAGGATAACAACGGCACGGTAATAACGCTGCCGTCAGTCGGCGCCAACGGCGCGTCCGGCGTCACCGGTTCGCTGGTTTTCGGCATCGGCACGCAAACCAATAATGCGCTGGGCAGCGCCGCCATTTACACCTTGAACAGTTCCGGCAACCTGAGCGCTTTATATCAGGGGCAGGTCATGCAGGCATTTTTTGACAGTGGTTCGAACGGACTGTTTTTTGCCGATTCGACGATTCCCGCCTGCACCAGGAGCCAGGGGTTTTACTGCCCGACGTCCACGCTGAGCCGGAGCGTGGTGAATACCGGCCTGAACGGCCGCAGCAATACCGTCAACTTCAGCATCGTGAATGCCGATGCGCTGTTCCAGGCCAACCCGAACAACACGGCGTTCAACAACATTGCCGGCGGCGCGGCGTTCAATTCGTTTTTCGACTGGGGACTGCCGTTCTATTTCGGACGTTCGGTCTATACCGCGCTTGAAGGCGTGTCGGCCAGCGGCACGACAGGGCCGTACATAGCCTATTGAGCGGGTATCCTGAATGATCAAAAGGGGCGCATCATGCGCCCCTTTTTTTGTCCGGCAGCCTGGCCTTTAGCGGCTGGGCAGGAAGCGGGAAGGGTCTACCGGCTTTCCCTGGCGGCGGATTTCGAAATACAGCTTGACTGCGCTGCTGTCGGATTTTCCCATCTCGGCGATCTTCTGGCCCTTGCTGACCATCTGCCCTTCCTTGACGACGATGGTCTTGTTATGGGCGTAGACCGACAGCAGGTTGCTGTTGTGCTTGATGATGACCAGGTTGCCGTAGCCGCGGATGCCGCTGCCGGAATACATGACCTTGCCGGCAGCGGCGGCCAGCACCGGCTGTCCCAGCTGGCCGAATATGTCTATTCCCTTTTTACCCTGGCCGGAGCCGCTGCTGGACTGGCCGCTTGCCGGCCAGCCCCAGTCGACCGGATCTTTTTCGTCGCTGGCGGCCGGCGTGGCGTCGGCGCTGTCAGTGCTGCGCGGGCTGGCTTTGCTGCCGGTACCGCTGCTGGAGGCGGCGCTGGCGGCAGCGCCTTGCGGCAGCACCCGCAATACCTGGTCTACCTTGATGTCATTGGGATCCGACAGCCGGTTCCAGGCGATGATGTCGCTGTTGCTGCGGCGGAATTTGCGCGCAATGCTGGATAGCGTATCGCCCTTTTGCACGGTGTAGTAGCCGGGCCCGCTCGGTTGCGCCGGGCCGGAGCCGGACGGCGTGCCGCAGGCGGCGAGGGTGGCCAGCAAGATCAGCGCAAGGCTGATGTTCCTGATTCTGTTGCGTTTTCTTGGGCTGGATGTTTCGGTATTCTGGACCAACAATGACATTCCTCTGATCAATCGATCTCGCTTTGGTTAGGCAATGGCTGGCGCCGTTGGCGCCAGCGACGCATCTTCTGACCTTGTCCGGCGCAACTAGTTGCGTGTTTTGCATGCATTGCCGCTTGAATTGCGCCGGTGTTGCCGTTTTTTCTAGAGGCTTGAGGATATCTCAATTGTGCTGGCGGGGTAAATGCCGGTAGCAATCCGGGGCCAGGCCGGCAGTGACTTTCAGGCGCCTGGGAAGCTCTTGTATTGATGCTTGTAAAGCAACTGATTGTACCTGTTTCCTGTTCTCTGTTACGTTACATGTAACGTATCAATCGACGTTTGGCGACTGCAGTCCGGCATCGTCGGCATTTTGCTGAAAATCATCTTAGTCGTTGATTTTTAAGGATTTATTGCATGCATTAATCATAAGCGCCGATGTGAATTTCCCATTTATCCAGAGGTTTCCCGGTTGGCATGTTCTTTGCGGAATAGACAAGCAGGGACAACCGGTTCGAACTTTCAATAAAGGGGAAACACATCATGAAAACATCAAAGGGCAGTTTGATTGTCGCATCGTTGCTATTGACCAGTTTGCTGGCTGGTTGCGCTAGCGGGGGCGGCGAAGTCGGTAAATCGCTGGGTTCCGGTTCTGGCGCCGGCGCCGGCACGGATGGCGGCGGTGGCGGTACGGGAGGCGGCACTGACGGCGGTGGCGGCAGTGGAACAGGTGGTGGTGGCACAGGCGGCAGTGGAACAGGTGGTGGTGGCACAGGTGGTGGTGGCACAGGTGGTGGCGGCACAGGCGGCGGTGGCACAGGTGGCGGTGGCACAGGCGGCGGTGGCACAGGCGGCGGTGGCACAGGCGGCGGTGGAACAAGTGCTTCGGCCAATTTCCTCTCCAATGCCGGCGCAGCCTTATCCGGCACGGGCGCTGCGCTGGGCACGATAGGCAATACCGTAATCAACAACGTGCCGTTGCTTTCGACGGACGCAAAAGGCGGCCTGGCCGGCGTGGTCAACAACGGCGCCGGCATTGTGTCTACCTTGGGCGCCGGCGTCACCAACGGCCTCGGTCAGCTCGGCACCAATCCGAACGCCATTGGCACCACCCTCGGCAGCACCGGCGGTGTGGTTACCCAAGTGGGGAATACAGTACAAAGCGCCGGACAACTCGTATCCGGACTGGGCAGCGGGCCGCTGGCGCCTCTCGCCGCCGTGACCACGCCATTGGGCGGCTTGGTGACGCAGGTCGGCGCCGCGGTCTCCGGGCTGGGAGCGCCGTTGACCTCGGCCCTGACTAGCGGTCCGGTGCAGCAGATCACCCAGACCGTCACCCAGGCGATCGTGCCGCTGACCAGCACGGTGACAACCTTGACGCAGACAGTCGGCAACGCAACCGGCCTCAACCAGCCGGTAAACAGCTTGCTGACGACGGCGGGCGGCGGTGTTTCCAGCTTGGGCGGTGCGCTGACTGCGGCTAATGTGCCTGTGGTCAGCACCCTTGGCGGCGTAGTCAGCGGCGTCGGCGCTACCGTGGCGGGCCTTGGCACGAATGCCCTGGTCGGCACCGGCCAGCCTCTGCTGGGCAACCAGGCCGGCGGGTTGCTGCAGCCTTTGAATAATGTGCTGACAGGAACACTCGGCGGCATAGGCGGCAGCGGCGGCAGTCCATTGGCGCCAGTGACCGGCTTGCTGGGTGGTTTGACCGGCGCGGCCGGTGGCGGAACCGGTTCGGCCAGCGGCCCATTGGCGCCAGTGACCGGTTTGCTGAGCGGCTTGACCGGCGCACTCGGCGGTGCAACGGGTGCCGGCGCCGGCCCCTTGGCTCCGGTCACCAATCTGGTTAGCGGCTTGACAGGAGCTCTCGGTGGCGCCGCAGGCACTGGCGCAAGTCCCCTGGCCCCGGTCACCAACCTGGTAGCCGGCTTGACTGGCGCGGTCAGCGGTACAGCCGGTTCGGCTGGCGCGAGTCCCCTGGCTCCGGTCACCAACCTGGTTAGCGGCCTGACCGGCGGCAAAACCGCGACTGGCGCCGCGAGCGACCCGCTCGCTCCAGTGACAGGTTTGCTGAGCGGATTGCTGGGAGGAACCGCCAAGAAATGAGCCATGTTGTCTGGTAGTCCAAGGAGGCCCTGGCAGCGCCAGGCTTCCTTGATTCAAGGCTGGATACATAGCAACCTTCTGAGGTGGAATCATGAGAGCCGAACAAATAGTCGATCTGATCGCTTGCGCCAGCCCACAAGCGCAGGTGCCGGGGAACGATCTTCTGATAGGGATGCTGGCTCGCGAAATTGCGGCGCTGTCGTACAAGCTGACCGAGCAGGAGTTATATCGCCTGATAGCCGTTGGCTCGCTGGTGTATGAACGCGGACGGCGCGGCAGGGCGTGACTTGTAGAATGCAGTTCGTCGATAATGTTGATGGAATGCGTCCTATCGTTATTGTCTAATGCGGGTCGGCGCTGGAGCAGACAAGGTTGCGGCCCGCCGACTTGGCTGCATACAGCGCCTTGTCCGCTGCCTGAATCAGCTCAAACGGAATATTGCCGTCGCGGACCGGGACAAAGGCGTCGACACCGGCGCTGATCGTCACCACGCCGGTACTGCTGCCGGGATGCCGGATGTTCAGGTCGCTGATGGCAACGCGGATCTTTTCCGCCACGGCAACCGCGCCAGCCAGATTGGTATCGGGCAGCAGCACCACCATCTCTTCGCCGCCATAACGCGCCGCCAGGTCCCCAGGGCGGTTCTTGCTGGCTTTCACGACTTCGCTGATCTGCCGCAGGCATTCGTCTCCAGCCAGATGTCCGTAGATATCGTTATATTGTTTGAAGTAATCGACATCGATCATCACCAGCGCCAGCGGACTCTCGATACGCATGGCGCGGCTGAATTCGTCGCGCAGCGCATTGTCGAACTGGCGGCGGTTGGCGAGCCCGGTCAGGCTGTCTTGCAGGGCCAGCTGCTCCAGGTGGTGGTTGAGGGCCCGCAGCGATTCCTGGACGCGCAGCAGGTCAGCCTCCGCCAGCAGGCGCAACTGGATCTGGTGAACCAGGCGCCAGCCGAGCAGGCCCAGCGCCAGCGTCAGCAGCATGGCGCCGAACAGGTGCAGATAGGCATCGGCGCGCCACTCGGTCAGTACTTCATCCTTGGAACGCGCGACGGTCACGAACAGCGGGTATTGCTGCAGATGGCGATACGCGATCAGCCGCTCGACGCCGTCCTGGCCGGATTTCATCATGGCGGTGCCTACCGCGCTCCTCGATGCGTAGTCGCGGTAGATGGGGTAGTTGGACAGGTTCTTGCCGATGGTATCGTCCATCATCGGCCGCCTTACCAGCATGGTGCCGTCATTCAGGCTGAGGAAAATAGAGCCGGCGCGGCCGATGTCGAAACTGTCGTAATACTTCTTGAAGTAATCGATGTTGATGGTGCCCAGGACCAGGCCGGCGAAACTGCCGTCGGCATGGTTGAAGCGGCGTGAGACGGTGACGATCCAGGCGCCGGTGGAGCGGCTGCGTATCGGCGGCCCGATATACGGTCCGCGTCCGGTGTGGCTGCGATGGTAGCGGAAATACTGGCGGTCGGCATTGTTGACCACCGGGACCGGGCCGGTGCGCGCGTTGGCCAGCCATAACCCGGTTTCATCGTAGATCGACAGGTCGTTCAGCTGCGGCAATTCGGCGATATGCTGGATCAGCAGTTTGTGCAGCCGTTCCAGCGAGGCGCTGCCGGCGCCTTCCGCTTCCAGCCGCTCGACCAGGCCGACCAGCACGGTGTCGGTTTCCTTGATCGTGTCGTCGGCATGCTGCGACAAGGCGCGCGCAAGATTGGATGTGGCGATTTCGGTTTCATGCAGCTCGATGTTGCGCGCATTCCAGCTGCGCCACACTTCGACCGACATCAGCGAGACGCACACCAGCAACACGAAGACGGTCGCCAGGTAAGTGATCGGCAAGGACTTCAGAGCAGGGTGCGCTGGCCGGAGCGCGATAGCGATGGGGGTGTTCATCGTTTGTCCAGTAGCGCGTAGGCCTTTGCTTCAGCTTGGTCGTATTCCCTTGCGATATTCCGTAGGTGAAGTCCACATGTGCTTGCGGAACAGCTTGGCGACATGCTCGCCGCTGAACAAGCCGCAGCGCCGCGCTATCTTGTCGATCGGCAGGTCGGTTTCGGTCAGTTGCCGGCGTACCGCTTCCAGGCGCAGGTTCCGCAAGAAGTCGTGCGGAGTCTGGCCGGTTTCTCGCTTGAACTGGCGCACAAAATTACGTTCGCTCATGGAGACGAAATTGGCGGCGTCGACCACGCTGATGGGGTCCGCCAGGTGCTCGACAAACCACCGCGAGGCGCGTTGGATCTTGCTGGCCTTGGCCGGATCGCAGGCTGTCGCCGCCTGGCTGGCAGGCGGGGTGTCGCGGCGCCGCTGGCAGACCACCAGGCTTTGCGCCACGCGCTGTGCAACCGCCGGGCCGAGATCGTTTTCCAGCAGGCGCAGCGCCAGGTCGGCTGCCATGCCGACATCGCAGGACGTGAAAATTCCATCGTCTTCGCTGATCTGCGCTTCGCGGTCGATTTTGATCAGCGGGAATTCGCGCGCCAGCTTGTCCAGCAGCGCCCAATGCGTGGTGGCGCGCCGATTGTTCAGGAAGCCGGCGGCGCCGATCACGAATACGCCGGTGCAGATCGCGGCGATGCGGCGCACGCTGCTGCGCATCTGCCGCAGCCAGGCGATCAGGTCGGGATCCCGGTAAGCATCGAAGTTTCCGGTGCCGCTGGCGATGAGCAGCGTATCGAATTGATGTTTGCAGAACGACGCCAGCGATGAGGTCATGATCTGCACCGACGCTGACGACATGATCATGCCGCCGGCGATGGAGAGAACGGAGACGGTGTAGCGCGTGGTGCCTGGGAATACCGTGGATATCAGCTTGTCGCCGATGCCGAAGACATCTGCCGCGCCAACTACGTCGGCCAGCACGACCCCTTCGAACACGATGATCCCTATATGCCTGGTTGAGCTGTTGTTGCCCATCACTTCAAGTGTCTTTGCGCACTCGATATCCATGTGATTCTCCCTGCTAGCGACCTACCTTTTTTTACATTGCCGGATCGCAATTTTTTATTGGTAAATTACTATTCACCCATTCTGCTACAAAATTCGTTTTTGTCCAGAAAATGATTGTTAAATATGGTTATTTATGTGGCGCGTTTACACTGGTTTTTTACGGCAATAAAAAATCTTCATACTGAAACCCATTGTGTCCATCAATGTTAATTTCCGTATGGCATTTAATTGAAGCGCGATGCGTGTTTGACGTGGTTCGTCCCGCGCTGCTGCCATTTTTTCTGCGCATGATGCTGCCTTCAATTCGATGAGCTGTAGCGCTGATGCCTGCTTTTCCTGTCGTCCAGCGCGTCTTGCAAGCGCGCGTTCTCCAGCGTCAGCTCTGCCACGATCTGCTTCAGCCTGGCGTTCTCTTCCTGCAGGCACTTCAGGTCGTGCGGACAAGCTTGCAGGCCGCCGTACTGTTTTTTCCAGTTGAGA